>JALYQN010000201.1 GCA_030855835.1 Actinomycetota bacterium
CACCACCGCCCCGGCGTCGGGACCGGCCGGACGCACCAGCATCGCCCAGTCGCAATGGAAGGTCTGAGGCGTCGTCTCGACCAGCAGGGACAGCGCCGACGCCGGCCGCTCGGTCATCTCCTCGACCGCCTCGAGGTCCATCCGCAGGCTCGCACCCGCCGTGTAGCGCGAGATCCACAGCACCCGCACCCCCTGCAGCCGGTGGCAGGCGCTGACCAGAGCATCCGGCATGGTGTGCGCCGGCAGCTGCAGCAGCACGTCGTCGACAGCGGTCCCGTCGCGACCGTGCTCGACGATCTCGATGGCCTCGATGTCGGCCCCGGCCGCGCCGAGGGCCGAGGCGAGCGCACCCAGCGAGCCAGGTACGTCGGGCAGCTCCACCCGAAGCAGGAAGGCCATGCCGTCACTGTCGCAGCCCTTCCCGCCGGCGGCATGATGGTCACATGAGCCAGGTCGAGCCCCCGTCGCCCGCCCCCGGTGCGACCCGGCCGCCGCTGACCGAGCGCGACCCGCGCCGCACGGCAGATATGCGCCTGGCCGGCCGGCCGCTGCCCCTGCTCTCCCCGACGCGCATGTACGTGTGCGGCATCACCCCGTACGACGTCACCCACCTTGGGCACGCCGCGACCCTGGTGTGGGCCGACGTCGCGGCCGCGGTGGCGCGGCTGGCCGGCTCCGAGGTGCTCACCGCACGCAACGTCACCGACGTCGACGACGTGCTGACCAGGGCTGCGGCCGAGCACGGTCAGCGCTACGACCGGTTCGCGTCGGTGCACGAGTACCAGTTCGGCCACGACCTCGCGGCCCTGCGCGTTCGCGAGCCGAGCTACTCGCCGCGCGCCGCCCGGCACATCGACCACGTGGTGCTGCTGGCTTCTGCGCTGCTGGCAGCCGGCGCGGCCTACGAGCTGGACGGGTCGGTCATCTTCCGCGGCACCTCGGTGCCTGACGCGGCCGGTCTCGACGCGGGCTCCGCGAGGCGACTGCTCGACGAGTTCGGCGGTCAGCCGGACCTCGGTCGCTACGAGGGTCCGTACGACGTGCCGGTCTGGCAGCGCTCGGGACCAGACGACCCGGCCTGGGCGAGCCCGTGGGGGTGGGGGCGGCCCGGCTGGCACGCCGAGTGCGCGGCGATGACCGTGGCGACGCTGGGGTCGCGGATCGACGTGCTGGCCGGCGGGGCGGACCTGGCGTTCCCGCACCACGCCTACCAGGACGCGATGGTCGCGGCGGTGAGCGGCGTGCCGCTGGCG
This sequence comes from Actinomycetota bacterium, assembly GCA_030855835.1. GTDB lineage: Bacteria > Actinomycetota > Actinomycetes > Propionibacteriales > Nocardioidaceae > JACCVL01. The sequence goes on from JALYQN010000201.1 coordinate 1,254, forward strand.
CGGGCCCGTCTGGCAGTGGCAACGGTGGGTGTCGACGGCGCCAAGATGGCCAAGTCGACGGGAAACCTGGTGCTGGTCGCCGACCTGCTGCAGGACCACCCGGCGGAGGCGCTACGGCTGCTGCTCGTGGACCGGTCCTGGCAGGCGCAGTGGGACCACACCGCCGCCGAACTCGACTCGGCGGCCGGGCGGTTGGACCGGCTGCGAGTGGCGGCTGGGCGTACGGGCGACTCGGTCGCGGCCGATGAAGCGGTGAGCGATGCCCTGCTCGACGACCTCGACGTGCCGGCCGCTCTGGACCTTGCCGAGGAGCAGGGCGGCTCCACCGCCCGCCGGGTGCTGCAGGTGCTGGCGCTGGACTGATCGCGCCCGCTCGCGCGTGGTTCGTCAGGCTCGACGGCTTCGAGGCTCGGTTGATGCTCGATGCACTCGACCCGGGGCAGGCGGTTGCAGCGGAGGCCCTGATCTTGACTCGTTCCAGTTAGGTGCCAGACTTCGGTGGTGCTCGCCGATCCGGATCTCCAGCGACTGCTGCGAGGTGCCGCGCTGCGGGTCACCCGGTCCCGACTCGCGGTGCTGGACGCTGTGCACTCGCATCCGCACGCGGACACGAACTCGATCGTCCGTGCCGCTCGTCGTGACCTCCCCGGTGTCTCAGGCCAGGCGGTGTACGACATCCTGCGCGCGCTGACCGACGCAGGCGTAGTTCGCCGCATCCAGCCCGCCGGCTCAGTGGCGCGCTACGAGGCGCGGATCGGGGACAACCATCACCATGTGGTCTGTCGGTCGTGCGGGGTCATCGCCGACGTCGACTGCGCGACCGGCACGGCGCCCTGCCTGACCATGTCCGACGACCACGGCTTCTCGGTCGACGAGGCGGAGGTCATCTACTGGGGGCTATGCCCCGGGTGTTCCGCGACCGAAACCGACCAAGAACCGCAAGCACCCGCTATCCCGGAAGGACACACATGACCGAGGCGCCCGACGCTCCCACACAAGGCAGTGAGAGCGAGAACCCGGCGATCGATCCGCCTACCCCCAAGACCGGTCGGCCGAGGACGAACCAGGACTGGTGGCCGAACCAGCTGGACTTGCAGGTCTTGAAGAAGCACTCGGCCGCAAGCAACCCGATGGACGCCGAGTTCGACTACGCGAGGCAGTTCCAGCAACTTGACGTCGAGGCGCTCAAGCGCGACCTGATCGAGGTGATGACCACTTCCCAGGACTGGTGGCCAGCCGACTTCGGACACTACGGAGGGCTGTTCATCCGGATGAGTTGGCACGCCGCCGGCACCTACCGGATCGCGGACGGCCGTGGTGGCGCGGGGGACGGTGCACAGCGCTTCGCCCCGCTGAACAGCTGGCCGGACAACGCCAACCTCGACAAGGCGCGCCGCCTGCTGTGGCCGGTCAAGCAGAAGTACGGCCAACAGGTTTCCTGGGCGGACCTGCTGGTCCTGGCAGGGAACGTCGCGCTGGAGTCCATGGGCTTCGAGACCTTCGGGTTCGCCTTCGGTCGCGAGGACATCTGGGAGCCCGAGGAAATGTTCTGGGGCCCGGAGGACACCTGGCTCGGCGATGAGCGCTACGGCGGCGATCGCGAACTGTCCGGCCCCGTCGGCGCAGTGCAGATGGGGCTGATCTACGTCAACCCGGAGGGCCCCAACGGCAACCCCGACCCGGTGGCCGCTGCCCGCGACATCCGCGACACGTTCGCCCGGATGGCGATGAACGACGAGGAGACGGTCGCGCTGATCGCCGGTGGACACTCGTTCGGCAAGACCCACGGTGCCGCATCGGGCGACTACGTCGGCCCCGAACCCGAGGGCTGCCCGCTCGAGGTGCAGGGCCTCGGCTGGACGAACACGTACGGCACGGGCAAGGGTCCGGACACGATCACCAGCGGCCTCGAGGTGACCTGGACCAGCACCCCGACGCAGTGGAGCAACGGCTTCTTCGAAAACCTCTTCGGACACGAGTGGGAGCTGACCAAGAGCCCCGCCGGGGCGCACCAGTGGGTCGCCAAGGACGTCGCGGAGACCGTGCCGGACGCTCATGACTCGAACGTCATGCACCGACCGACAATGCTGACGACCGACCTTTCACTGCGCTCCGACCCCGCCTACGAGGTGATCTCGCGGCGCTTCCTCGAGAACACCGACGACTTCGCCCAGGCATTCGCCAAGGCCTGGTACAAGCTGCTGCACCGCGACATGGGTCCGGCCTCGCGCCTCCTGGGCCCGTGGGTGCCCGAGCCGCAACTGTGGCAGGACCCGGTCCCGTCGGTCGACCACGAGCTGATCGGCGACGAGGACGTGGCTGCCCTCAAGGCCACCCTCCTCGACTCGGGGCTGACCGTGTCACAGCTGGCCACCACCGCTTGGGCGTCCGCGGCGAGCTTCCGGGGAACCGACAAGCGGGGTGGGGCCAACGGCGCCCGTATCCGTCTGGAGCCCCAACGCAGCTGGGAGGTCAACGAGCCGGCCCAGTTGTCGCACGTGCTGCGGGTGCTGGGGCAGATCCAGCAGGCCTTCAACGACATGCAGTCCGGAGGCAAGCAGGTCTCCATGGCAGACCTGATCGTCCTCGGCGGCAGTGCGGCCGTCGAGCAGGCGGCCCGCAACGCCGGCCACGACATCACAGTTCCGTTCCGACCCGGGCGCACGGACGCCTCACAGGAGCAGACCGACGTGGAGTCGTTCGCCGTACTCGAACCGCAGGCCGACGGGTTCCGCAACTACCGGCGGTCCGGTGAAAAGCTCTCGCCGGAGACGCTGATGTTAGAACGCGCCTACCTGCTGAACCTCACTGCTCCGGAGTTGACTGTCCTGGTCGGGGGAATGCGAGCACTAGGCGCGAACTTTGATCGCTCTGAGCACGGTGTCTTCACCGACCGACCAGAGACGCTGACCAACGACTTCTTCGTGGACCTGCTCGCGGGCGACACGGAGTGGAAGGCATCGGAGTCGTCCGAGGGCGTTTTCGAGATCCGCAACCGCGCAACTGGCGAACTGAAGCACACGGCCACCGCGGTCGACCTCGTCTTCGGGTCGAACTCCCAACTGCGGGCGATCTCGGAGATCTACGCTAGCGACGACGCGCGAGAGAAGTTCCTGAACGACTTCGTCGCCGCTTGGGTCAAGGTCATGGAGCTCGACCGGTTCGACCTTCGCTGACGTCACGCCATACGGTCATGCGCGCGTGCCCTGTCCATGGCGCGTCTGAAAATGGGCAACAGGTGAGCGGCAAACGCTCGATGACGCCGATGATCACCAGCACGACGCCGGTGGCGACCGCCGACCTTGTGGCCGGCCGCCACTCGAATGCCCGACGCCTCGACAGTGCACGTTTACCGTCAACGACAGCAGGAAGGCTGACTTGCATCGCCGCAGGTCAGCAGCGCGCTCGGAGGGATTCGAACCCCCAACCTTCTGATCCGTAGTCAGATGCTCTATCCGTTGAGCTACGAGCGCTGGCTTTGGTGTCCTGACCTGCGGTTTTCTCCCAACAGCCAGGGCGAGAACCGTAGCACTCGTACACTCCGCGCAGTGGGGTCGATGCACCGGTCGCCGCGTCCCTGAGTGTAGGTGAGCTCGACCCGCTCGTTGGGTCCTGGGTGCTACCCCTGCGGGCCGTCACCTTGTCGCCGCGGACCATCCAGAGCTACACCGAGGCCACGCGTCACTTCGCGCGTTTCCTTCGCGAACCGGACCGCAATGGCGTGGCGAGGCGGTCGTTACCTTCCCGATGTTGCTTGGTCTTGCGGACGGGCATGGCAACTCGACCTGGCGTATGCGGTCATCGACCGGGAGAACGGTGCAGCGGTCGGTCAGCTCGATGTCAGGGGGCCCCACCAAGGTGGTAGCTCCGCGGACCACGAATTGCGGGAAGGCCACTCACCCAGATGAGTTCCTCGCGGGCACCGTCCGGGGACACGCCCGCGGACAGCACCGGCCCGACGCCGGGGGCGTAGAACTTGTGCTCGAGCACGAACGGGTCGAGCGGCACCCGGTCGCTGGTGGTCAGGACGTCGCGGTAGCGCTCACCGCGCACCTTGACGTCGTCGCGGGTGGTGAGGATCCGGCCCTTGTCCTCGGCCACGCCCTCGTAGTACTCTTGGCGGTACGAGCAGCCGGCCCGCGGCTGGGCTGGGATCGCGACACCGGCCTGGGCACCGTCTACGCCGTGCTCCCACGAGCCCTCGGTGTTGACCGGCACGCCGTTCTCGTACTCCCGGGTGAACTCGCCCAGGTACCAGAGGTTGCCGCCGACGTCCTGCGCGTACCAGTCGAAGGTGTTCTCGATGATCTCGCCGCCCTCGGTGACGACGTCGTGCACGACGCGGGCCTCGATGCCATCGATCGTCCTCGTCCGGTCGGTCACCACGATCTCGACCCGCTTGCGCGTGCCATCGGGCTCGGTCTCGCCGTAGACCCACGTGGTGCCGACTCGCATCGGCCAGTACGGGTTGTCGATCTCGGTGGTGAAGTCGGCCGGGTCCAGGTGGACCGTGTCGTCGGCGTGGGGGAGCTCGTACGGGCCTGGCTGGTCGCAGCGGTCGGCCGGGGCCGCGGTCCCGAACGCGACCGCCGTCCCCGGCGAGGTGCCCGGAGGCGAGCTGGAGACCACCGGCGGGACCGCCACAGCGATCGCCACTGCTGCCGTCGCCGTGGTGACCCACAGGTGTGTTCGCATGTCGCTTCTCCTTTCACCGGCCGGCGCCGACCGCCGGTCCTTGGACACAATGTGACGCCTTGTGGCTGACCGGACACTGAACGCTGAACAGCCGCTGAATCCGCTGAATCCGCTGTGCCGCCCGGCGCCCGCGCCGCCCCCCTGTGTGCACCCCGTCGGAGCCAGGAGGACCCGCAAGCCGCAGACCGTCCGTGGAGTTATCGCACCCGGTG
>JALYQN010000209.1 GCA_030855835.1 Actinomycetota bacterium
GAACGCCGCTGAAAGGTCAGGAGCGGCTTGGGCGGTGAGCTGGCCGAGGAGCTTCTCGTGACCGGTGATCTCGGTGTTGAGCTGCAGCCAACGCTTGGCGATCGCGCGCAACGTGTACTTCGAGGAAGCCAGGACCGTGGTGACCTGTCCCGGGCGCAGACCGGCGCACCGGTTGATCAGCGCCATCTTCGACAACGGCTGCAGCTCTTCACGCAGCTCGGGTGGTGCGTTCACGATGACCTGCTTGAGGCTGATCATCGCCGAGGTGCGGGCCTTGACGGCAACGTCTTTGGCGACCTTGACCTGGCGGATCATCTCCACGGTGCCGTCCGCAGCCTTTGGAATCGCGGTGGCCTGACCGGCCAGCACGGCCCGAGCGGCGTTCTCGGCATCGAGAGTGTCGGACTTCCCCCGCAACCGACGGTCACGTCGGTCGGTGCGCATCACCTCGATGACGCCGATGTCGCGGCGCCGGACAGCGCTGGTCAGGCCGGCGCCGTAGGAGCCGGTTCCCTCGATCGCGAACGTGAGCTTGCCGCCGAAGCTGGCGGCCCAGTCCAGCAGCTGGACGTAGCCGTCGGAGTCAGCCGAGAACGAGCGGCTCTCGAGGATGGTGCCGAAGTCATCGAGTGCGACCGCGACATGGATGTACTTGTGGGTGTCGACGCCGATGACGACTCGACGGTGCGCAGGAAGGTGTTGCATGCTCATCAGTACTTGCTCCAACCAGACCAAGGGACAGGGCGAGTGACGCTGGCCGGTCGGGTGGACGGGACTGTGACGAGACTGCTGAATCAGGCTCCTATGAGGTCACGCCCGCCCGGCCAGCACCAGTTGCGGTGCACCACCAGGCGGACGACAGATCAACAGCCAGGACACCCAAACTGCGGGGTCAGTCGTAAGCAAGAGTCAGGCCGCCAAGAGGCGATCGACACTCTCACAGTCGTAGCAGTCCCCGATGCTGCCCATCGACGGCACCAAACCGGAGGCCTTGGCCCGCCCGGTGAACGCCCAGGATGCGAACTGAACGGGCTCTTCGCGGATGGGGGTGTGCTGCGGCGCGCGTCGGTCGCCGGGTAGGGGTCGAGGTCTTCCGATGATGGTGGTTCCTACGCCGCCCATCCGGAAGACCTCGACATGTCGCACGCTACGTTCTGCCGTCCTGACCTGGACAGCTTCTGCCGCCTGGACCGCCTCGGCTTGTCGGTGACCGGGCAGCTGGTCGGGGCCGACCACACGGTGCTGGCCTGCCGCGTTGTCGAGCCCGACGATTGGTGCCATCGGTGCGGCGGTGCGGGCACGCTCCACGACACCGTGCTGCGGGAGCTCGCGCATGTGCCGTTGGGGTGGCGCCCGACGATCCTGCGCCTGCGGGTGCGTCGCTACCGGTGCACCGGCTGCGGGCACGTGTGGCGCCAGGACACCACGGCCGCGGCCGGAGCCCGGGTGAAGCTGTCGCGGCAGGCGGTGCTGTGGGCCTTGAAATCAGTGGTCATCGACCGGCTGTCGATCGCCCGGGTCGCCGGCATGCTCGGCGCGTCGTGGCACACCGTCAACGACGCCGTCCTGACCGCCGGACGGGCCCTGCTGATCAACGACCCGGGCCGTTTCGACGGGGTGCGGATCCTGGGGGTGGACGAGCACGCCTGGCGTCACACCCGCCACGGCGACCGGTACGTCACCGTGATCATCGACCTGACCCCGGTGCGTGAGCGCACCGGCCCGGCCCGGTTGCTGGACATCGTGGCGGGCCGGTCGAAGGAGGTGTTTACGTCCTGGCTGGCCCGCCAAAGCCCCGCGTTCCGGACCGGGATCGAGGTCGTGGCGATGGACGGGTTCACCGGTTTCAAGACCGCCACCACCGAGCAGCTGCCCGACGCGACCGCGGTGATGGACCCCTTCCACGTCGTCGCCCTGGCCGGCGACGCGGTCGACCGGTGCCGGCAACGCGTCCAACAGGCCACCCGCGGACACCGCGGCCGGTCCGGTGATCCGCTCTACGGCATCCGCAGGGTGCTGCGCACAGGCAGCGACCTGCTCACCGACCGGCAACGGGCCCGCCTCGCCGCGGTGTTCGCCGACGACGCCCACGTCGAGGTCGAAGCCACCTGGGGCATCTACCAGCGCATCGTCGCCGCCTACCGGCAACCCGACCGGGCCGCCGCGAAGAGAACGCTCACCACGATCATCGACACGATCAGCCGCGGGGTGCCTGCCGCACTGACCGAGCTGAAGACCCTCGGCCGCACCCTGTCCCGCCGAGCCGTCGACGTTCTCGCCTACTTCGACCGCCCCGGCACCAGCAACGGACCCACCGAAGCGATCAACGGCCGACTCGAACACCTACGCGGCACCGCCCTGGGCTTTCGCAACCTCACCAACTACATCACCCGCGCCCTACTGGACACCGGCGGCTTCCGACCCCAGATACACCCTCTTCTGCGATGAGCCGTTTTGCTACAACGTCGGGTGACGGTGAGGGAGTCATCGATTTAAACACCGTCGCCACTTCAGGCGACTCAATGAGCGCAGGACTCGAGCAGCTAGTCCGTGCACCAGGCGGTTCGCAGCCGTGGTCCCGCTCATCAGCGGAACCCACTTCTTGACGCCCCGCTATGCGTCACCGCGATGAACGCGTTGCTCGGGTCAAACGACCGACTCACGCCGATGTAGTCGGGATAGATGATCATGGAGTCAAACGCGGGAGTCTCCACCCGTAGTGGCATCCCGACGCAACGGTCGTCCGGTCAGTGCCCGCCGAGCCGGTCCAGACGACGCTGCAACTGACCTGGCTCTGCTCTTGGAGCTTGCCACGCACGAGGGGTCCGGC
>JALYQN010000217.1 GCA_030855835.1 Actinomycetota bacterium
GCTGCGTGTCGGCCGACAACTGGAAGTACATCGAGCTCGCTGACGGCGCGGACTGCATCGAGCTGTACGACTTGGATCGGGACCCGTACGAGGTGGCCAACCTCGCCCGGTCAGAAGGCCAGAACCAACGCAAGGCCGAGCTGAAGGCGCTGACCGCCGCGCTCGGCGTGCCGCACTGAGCCTCCTCGGGCTGCATTGCGGCTGGCATCGGCGAGGACAGCCGCGCTACGACGCTTGACCGATAAGGGTGACCGCCTGGCACTCGCGCGGCAGGCCGTCAGCCGTTGACGGAGAACGAGCTGTCGGGGTTGATCGCACGGTTGCGCGAGAACGCTCCGAGGTCCAGCCCGAGGCCGGTGTAGCGGCCGGTTACGACCAACGGGTCGGCGTCGTGGTCGTGCCCGCCCTCCACGGCGTCGATCAGCTCTGCCATGCAGTGGCCGGCCACCCCTGCGTTCTTGAACTGGTTCCCGGAGGTCCCGATGGCGACGTAGAAGCCGTCCAGGTCGGTGCGGTCGTAGATCGGGATCCAGTCGTCGGAGACGTCGTAGAGGTCCACCACCCCGCGCGGTTCGTTCGGCACGCCGAGGTCTGGGATCCGCCGGGCCAGGCGGAGCACCTGCGCCTCCCACTGGGCAGGCGTGACCGCCCGGTCGAAGTCGTCCGGGTCGTCGACCCAGTCCCGGGTGTCGCACTCGGGGTCCTCCGACCCGACCAGGATGCTGTTGCCGACCTCCGGTCGGAAGTACACCCCGGTGTCCCCGTCGGAGACGTGACACCCGGTGCGCTCGAAGTCGACGGCGGCCGTCGAGGCGACATGGTGCACCTCGTGCCGCAGCGGCCGGGTGCCGATCTGCATCGTGCCTTCCAGCCCGGCGAGAGCGTTGATCACGGCCGAGTGCGGACCGGCGACGTTTACCACCACCGGCGCCGACACCACCGAACCGTCGTCGAGCGCGAGCCCGGTGACGCGCCTGCCGGACCGAAGGACCTCGACCACCTTGGTCGAGAACCGGAACTGCGCCCCCTTGGCCTCGGCGGCGCGTTGCAGGTTGTGGCTGGCCAGCTGCGGGTCGCTGACGTACCCGGAGTCGGCGGTCCAGATGGCGCCGGGAAGGGCCTGGGTCGGCTCGGCCCAGAACGCCTCGTCATCGACGCGCTTGGGCGGCCCCATCAGGCGAGGGTCCAGCGCCGGCATCCTCGTCCTGAGCTGATCGGCGTCCCAGTCCTCGTACGGGATCCCCATCTGGTCGAACAGCGGCTTGACCTTGAGGTGGTGGCCTCCCGGCTGCTTGAGCAGCAGCGTCCCGCACTGCACCAGGCTGGCCAGGCCGCGCTCGTCGGTGGTCTGCAGGTAGGCCGGCCAGTCCGTCCAGTAGTGCAGGCCCTCCCAGGACATCGCCACGCCGCTGTAGGTCGAGTAGGTGAACCGGACGATCGCGCAGGATGCGCTGGTCGACCCATAACCAGCTGCTGGCAGGGCGTCGATGCTCAACGTCTGGTGACCCCGGCTGGACAGCTCATAGGCAACAGCGGCGCCGATCACACCAGCGCCGATGATGACGACGTCCGCGTCGCGCTCGGACACTCCACGACCCCTCGACTCGGCGTGCGCTGGTGCCGCCACTCGCACTTTTTGGCCACGTTCCTCCCAGCAGCGTACGCAATCTGAGGCAGGGGAGCATGCCTTACGTCTGTGCCAGACCACCCAGCGGAGGCGTGACTTGGCAGGTCGCGCGGATCGTTGGTGCAGACTGGGTGCGTGGCCTCGCAGATTCTGCCCTTCGTGCTGGTCACGATCCCGGTCCTGCTGATGCCTGGTCCGGACCTGCTACTGGTGCTGCGCAACTCTGCGATCGGTGGGCGTCACGGGGGCGCGGCGACAGCGGCGGGGACCGTGGCAGGTCTGCTGGTGCACGCAACCGGCGCCGCACTGGGGTTGTCGGCGCTGCTGGCTGCCTCGGCCGAGGCGTTCACGGTCGTCAAGCTCATCGGTGCCGGGTACCTGTTGTACATGGGGGTGCAGTCGCTGCGGGCGGCCGCCGCCCGGGCCCACGATGTCGGGGCTGGCCTCACTGGCACAGCCGCCGAGCAGCTGGGGAGACAGGCGTTTCGTCAGGGCCTGCTGACCAATGTGTTGAACCCGAAGATTGCGGCGTTCTTCTTGGCGTTCCTGCCGCAGTTCGTCACCCCGGCTACGTCGGCCACCGCGCAGACGGCGTTGCTCGGCGCCATCTTCATCACCATGTCGGTGGTGTGGCTGGCCGCCGTTGTTCGCGGTGCGAGCGCGGCCAGTCGGCTCTTGTCCCGCGACAGTGTGCGCCGACGCCTGGATGCCGTTGCCGGTGTTGTGTTCCTCGGCTTCGCCGGCCGGCTCGCTCTGGCTCGCTCCTGACACACCCAGTCCGCTTGACTCGGCTGTGAGTTCGGGCAGGGCTCGCCACCGAGCAGGGCGAGCCTGATCGTCTGTACTCGACCGCTCCGCCGACTCGGGAAGGCGCGAAACCCAGCGAGGGCAGCAGGCGCCGCGTCAGACGGGGAGGCTCGCGACCGGGGGTGCGGCCGTCACGACCCGGTTGCGGCCGAGGTCCTTGGCAACGTAGAGCGCCTCGTCGGCCCGTCGGAGCAGGCAGCTGGCGTCGAGGTCCCAGGGATCGAGGTGGGCGACGCCGAGGCTCGTCGTCACTGACTGGGGCACCTCTGGGACGTCGAGCCTGCTCACCGCTGTGCGGAGCCGCTCGGCCACGAGCAGTGCACTGGGCTCGTCGGTGTCGGGGAGCAGTACGACGAACTCCTCACCGCCCACCCGCGCTGGGACGTCGCCGTCGCGTACACCCGCGGTCAGCGCCGCACCGACCGCGGCGAGCAGGGCGTCACCCGCGGGGTGGCCGTGGCGGTCGTTGACGGTCTTGAAGTGGTCGAGGTCGAGGGCGATGACCGTCAGCGGTGTGCTGGCCCTACGGGCCCGGGAGACGGCGGCAGTGAGGCTGGCGTGGACGGTGCGCCGGTTGGCGAGTCCGGTCAGGGAGTCGAAGGCGGCGTTGTACTCGGCGGCCGACTTGAGCTGGCGGAACGCAGCCAGCATCGCCACCAGCAGCACAGCAGCGGAGACCACCGTCAGGCCGCGCCCGGCATACCATCCGAGGCTGAATCGGTGCAGGGTCCCGTAGGTGAGCAGCAGGTCGCACAAGCACACCAGAACAGCGACCGCGACCCAGCGCTCAGGTCCGGTACGCCCCCGCAGCCCACGCCACGTCAGGACCAGGCTGATCATGACGAGCGGGAATGCGACCGGACCAGTGACGGTCAGCATGCCGGACAGGTCCAGGCCATCGATGAGCACAGGCCAGCTGTCAACGAACCGCACGCATACCGCCACCACCGCGGCTGACGCGGCCGCCACGACGCTCGAACTGATCCAGAGCTCACGTTGACGCGAAGGGGCTGCGGTCGACCGGCTGAGGCGAGACGGCCATGGTCCCCACGCCAGGCCGAGCAGTACCGGGAAGCCCACGTGCCAGCCGATGTAGAGGTACGGCGCGACCGACGCCGCCGTCGCCAGCGGCGGGTCGGGAGAGACCACCCCAGGAAAGGACAGGGCATAGCCGCCCATCATCACCAAAGAGCACACGTACGCCCACGCGGTCACCAGGATCCGACGATCGCCGGTGTCGCGGTAGTCGCCGGCCAAGAGGCAGACGGAGATGATGTCAAAGCACGTGACAGCCGCGAGCACGGCCGGCAGGAAACTCACGGTGGCTCCCAGCTGCGCCGCGCCGAACGGCAGCACGGCGGCCGTCACCGCACAAGTGGCGACCGAGACGACCAGCGGGCCGCGTCCCAGCGCGCGAACCGACCGACGGCTCAGGGCGCTTCCACCCCGCCGTTGATGCGGCGGCAGACGCCTGGCATGGCGAAGTTGCAGCACGTGGCGTCCCCCTCGCTCGGCGCGGTTCTCGCCGGCGGTAGTCGGCCTCCCCAGGCTAGGGACACCCGAGCACCAAGCACATCGGCTCTTCGGTGTCATCGCGACACCGAACATTGCGGTGACATCGGTCGAACACTGGCCGGCCCGGCGGCGCCGCGGACCGAACCTCTGGCGCCAATAGTCGGTTACGCACGCTGCCTCACCGACCAGCAGGACCTCACCGCCCAACACGAAGCCCTGACCGCGCTCGGCGTGGCGCCAGCCCGGATCTACGCCGATCACGGCCTGACCGGCACCAACCGTGACCGGCCCGGCCTGCGCGAGGTGCTGGCAGCCTGCCGAGAGGGCGACACCCTGGTGGTGACCAAGCCCGACCGCCCCGCCTGGTCGCTGCAACCCGCCGCTGGCTCGATCGCCGACGGCGCCTCAGCCGTCCCCCGGTCCCCCGGAGCCGCCTGAGCGGGCCAGCGCGGCGGCCAGGCGCTGCACGGCCGCCGACTCCGCGTCGACGATCCCGGCGACGTGCTCGCTCATCGCCGCAAGGACCGCGGCCACCTGCTCTTGCGCCAGCGGTGGCTCGTCGGCGTGCTCGGTCCGCAGCCGCCACAGCTCCTCGGCGGCCGCGGTCCGCTCGGCGGCTGCCGCGTCGGCCTCGGCGACCGCGCCGCTGACGGTGGCCGTCATCTCGCGCAGCCGGGCGATCGC
>JALYQN010000221.1 GCA_030855835.1 Actinomycetota bacterium
GCGGCCGCCGTCCACCGTTTCGCTGGCGCGCCTGGCCTTTCTGCCGCCGGACCGATCCGGCCTGCCCTCGCTGGACCGCTACGGGCACGTGCGCATGCCGGACGGCGAGCGGCGCATCGCCGGCTACGTGGAGGCCACCCGCGGCTGCAAGCACACCTGCCGGCACTGCCCGATCCCGGCGGTCTACGGCGGTCGCTTTCGCGTCGTGCCGCGCGAGGTCGTGCTCGAGGATGTTCGGCGCCAGGTGGCCGCCGGGGCGCTGCACATCACCTTCGGCGACCCCGATTTCCTCAACGGGCCCGGCCATGCGCTGCCGATCGTGCGGGCGCTGCACGCGGAGTTTCCCGACCTGACGTACGACGCCGTGATCAAGGTCGAGCATCTGCTGCGCCACCCCGACCTGCTGCCCGAGCTGCGCGACACCAGCTGCCTGTGGGTGACGACCGCCGTCGAATCGGTCGACGATAGCGTTCTGCGCATCCTGCGCAAGGGACACACTCGCGCGGACTTCGAACGGGTGGTGGAGCTCTGCCGGGAGGTGGGGCTGACCCTGGCCCCCACCTTCGTGGCGTTCACGCCGTGGACCAGCCTGCACGGCTACCTGGACCTGCTCGCGGCCATCGCCGACCTGGACCTCGTCGAGGCCGTGCCGTCGATTCAGCTCGCCATCCGGCTGCTGATCCCGCCCGGCTCGCTCCTGCTCGAGCTGGCCGAGGTGCAGGAGCTGGTCGGCCCGCTCGACGAAGCTGCCCTAGTCCATCCCTGGTCGAACCCCCATCCGGGCGCCGACGCGCTCCAGGCAGAAGTGCAGCGGCTCGTCCAGCGCGGCGCGCAGATGCCGCGGCGAGCCGTCTTCGAGTCCGTGTGGCTGGCCGCCCACGCGGCCGCCCAACGGCCGGTGCCGGCGCTGCCCACCGGGACCGGGGGAGGGCCGCCGCCACACCTGAGCGAGGCCTGGTACTGCTGCGCCGAGCCGAGCGACGAGCAGCGCGTGGGGGTTTGATCGAGACCGATGCGCGGCGCCCGTGTGTGCGTGGCGTGGGCCTTGTGACACCCAACCTGTTTGGTGGGCTGGCTGACCAGTCACGCTGCACAGCCGGGGATCACAGGCCGGCCGCTGACCTGCGTCGGCGACGAACCAAGAGGTGCGGGCGTGGCAAAGGGGGCGCATTCAACAGGCGCAAAGCGTCTAGCCGCGCGGCAGGTTCGAGCCCCAAATCCTGCGCTCTGGCTCAGGCCATCACCCGCACCGGCTCCAGTATGGACCCGCTGTCGAGGCCATGACAAGCGGCTCGGCGACTGCGATGACCTTGCCAACTCGGGACAAGGACGATCCGCACCCGGTAACCCCACTACTGTCGGGGGCGATCCGATTACAAGCCGAACCTCGCCGCCAGCGCGCGGGAGATCATCGACGCGAACGAGTACGGTGAGTCTCTCCTGAGGCTATCGGTTCCAGCGGCTGGAAGGTCAAGTTCGTAACTCGCCCGACCCGGGGATGCCATCTGCGGTCCTGGCTGTGCCCACGCCAGCACCCTTATCAGCACCCTTATGGAATCGCACCATGCGTCCCACAGCGGCTCACGGAGCGTAAATCGTGTCAGGTTGGCACGGTTGACGCGGATATCCCGCGCATCCGGTATGCGGTACCACCACTCATCAGAGAGCCTGATTCACGCGTGGATCAGGCTCTTTTTTGTGCCGCATTCGCGATCTGACCCCTAAGTTGACCCCTTCGCTTTGAAGCATCCTCCGCCATGAGCAGCTCTGCGGACCACCAGAGCTGGTCCTTGGTAGTTGACGAGAGCACAAGCGGACTTCCGCATTCCCTCTGGAACCATCTCTACTGGCGGTCCTTCGACGGGACTTGCCGTGAATCGGATGCACAGCTCCAGCCGCGAGGGACTTGACGCAACCGCCTCGCCGAGCCACACTGCGCCGCAATAGAGCTACCCCCGCAGGCGTGCTGCACGACGGCACCTCAGACGGGAAGCCTGATGACCAGGCTTTACCAAAGAGGTGTTTTTTGATGCTTGCTACCGATGCACTGGCGGTCGAGTACGTTCCGCTCGACCAGCTCAAGCCCGACCCCGCCAATCCGCGTTCGATCACCAAGGCTGAGTTCGATGCGCTGACGCGCAGTATCCGGGAGTGGGGCAATGTCCAGCCGATCGTCGCGCGCGCCGCGGATCGCGTCGTCATAGCCGGCCACCAGCGGCTCGTGGCCGCACGCCGGCTGGGGCACGCCACCATCCCCGTCATTTGGCTCGACCTGTCGACGGAAAGCGCCCGAGCCCTCGGTGTCGCACTCAACAAGATTTCCGGCACTTGGGACGAGGAGCTGCTCGCCCGACTGCTCGCAGAACTTGACGCGGTGCCCGATCTCGACTTGACCCTGACCGGCTTCGACGAGGACGAACTCGGCGACCTGCTGCGCAGCCTCGACGTTCGGGAGCGGCGTGAGCGCCCTGAGACCTTCGACCTTGACGCTGCCTTCGGGCAGGCGACCAAGCAGCCGCGCGTCAAGCGCGGTGACGTGTGGCAGCTTGGCGACCATCTTGTCCTCTGCGGCGATGCCACAAGCCGGGACGATGTCGCGCGACTGCTCGGCGACCAGCGGGCGCGGATGGCCTTCACCGACCCACCCTACAACGTCGATTACGGAACCCGCTCTTTGTTGAGCAGCTGGCGGCCGAGGAGCAGCGGGGCTCATCCGATCCACCTCGGTCGTTGGTCGCGTTGCTGCTCGCGGATGTCCGTCGTTTGCCCGATCAAGCGCAACAGCTTCTACGAGTCGCCGCGGTGAGCGGCGCGGCTTCACCAGCACGCGTGCTCGAGGCGGCGGCGACCGCCGTGGGAATCGATGTGGGAAGTGCTCTGCGAGCCGTCCGTGAGAGCGGCGTGCTTGTGAGCAGCCGCGCCGGCTCAACCGACGTGTACGCTTATCGCCATCCGGTCCTGCAGGAGGTGCTCTACGCCGAGCTACCTGCCACCGAGCGCGCACAGCTGCACGCGGTCATGGCGGAACATCTCGAAGTCGAATACCGCAA
>JALYQN010000225.1 GCA_030855835.1 Actinomycetota bacterium
GACCGGGGCTGACGACGCAGGCCGCTCGCGAATCGCGGGGTTCTGGCGGGTGATGTGCCCATCCGAAGGCCCCGGGACCGCCGCAACCCCGCAACTCGGGGTGGAGGCGGGGGCGAGCGGCGGGCCGGAGCGGGCGGGGGAGCGGCGCGACCGGGGACTCGGAGGGTAGGCTGACGGGTACAGGCGTCGACCCGGCCATCACCGGCGAGCCTCCGGAAGAACAGGCCCGTGTCGGGCCCCAGTAGACCCGGACGGGACCGGCCCGTCACAGCCGACGAACGAGCGGCCCCGCCCGACCACCCGGTCGGCGAGGCACGCGAGGTGGTACCGCGGTGCCCGCCGAGACCGGCGGGTGTCGTCCTCGCACCCGGCACGGCAGTGCGAGGAGTGCCATGCCCTACCCGAAGGCCGGAGCCGACTCGGTCCCTGCCAGCCCTGATTTCCCTGCCCTCGAACGCGCTGTGCTCGCGCATTGGCGCGACGATGGCACCTTCGTTGCGTCAGTCGAGCAGCGTACGGCCGGCACGGACGGCGACAACGAGTTCGTGTTCTACGACGGCCCACCGTTCGCCAATGGACTCCCGCACTACGGCCACCTGCTCACCGGGTACGTCAAAGACGTGGTACCGCGGTACCAGACGATGCGTGGACGCCGGGTCGAGCGGCGTTTCGGGTGGGACTGCCACGGCCTGCCCGCGGAGGTCGAGGCCGAGAAGCAGCTCGGCATCGGGCACAAGGCCGAGATCGAGCAGATGGGGGTGGCGGCGTTCAACGACGCGTGCCGCACCTCGGTGCTGCGGTTCACCGACCAGTGGCAGGAATACGTCGAGCGGCAGGCCCGGTGGGTCGACTTCGAGCACGACTACAAGACCCTCGACACCGACTACATGGAGTCGGTCATGTGGGCCTTCCGCTCGCTGTGGGACAAGGGGCTGATCTATGAGGGATTCCGGGTGCTGGCGTACTGCTGGCGCTGCGAGACCCCGCTGTCGAACACCGAGACCCGGATGGACGACGTGTACCGGCAGCGCCAGGACCCGGCGGTGACGGTGGGGTTCCGGCTGGAGACCGGGGAGCTCGCGCTGGCCTGGACCACGACACCGTGGACGCTGCCGAGCAATCTCGCGCTCGCCGTCAACCCCGCCGTGGACTACGTCGTTGTCGCGCACGGCGCCGAGCGCTACCTGCTCGCCGAGGCCAGACTGCCGGCGTACGAGCGCGAGCTGGACACCGGTGAGATCGTGGCACGGGTGCGCGGCGACCAGCTGATGGGCCGTCGCTACGAGCCGCTGGCTGACTGGCTCACCGACACCGAGCGCTTCGGCACCGGCGAGGCATTCCGCATCCTGGCCGGGGACTTCGTCACCACCGAGGACGGCACCGGGGTGGTGCACATGGCGCCCGCCTACGGCGAGAACGACCAGATCATCTGCGGCGCCGCCGGCATCCCGGTCGTGCTCACCGTCGACGACCAGGCCCGCTTCACGTCGGTGGTGCCGGCCTACGAGGGCCAGCACGTGTTCGAGGCGAACCGGCACATCGCCGCCGACCTTGCCGCCGCGGGACAAGTGTTCCGCCGGGAGAGCTACGAGCACTCATACCCGCACTGCTGGCGCTGCGACAACCCGCTGATCTACAAGGCGGTGTCCAGCTGGTTCGTGCAGGTGAGCGCCTTCCGGGACCGGATGGTCGAGCTCAACCAGCTGATCAGCTGGACGCCGGCCCACATCAAAGACGGCTCCTTCGGCAAGTGGCTGGCCGGCGCCCGCGACTGGTCGATCAGCCGGAACCGCTACTGGGGCAGCCCGATCCCGGTCTGGCAGTCCGACGACCCGACCTACCCGCGCACCGACGTCTACGGGTCGTTGGCCGAGCTGGAACGTGACTTCGGCACGCGACCGACCGACCTGCACCGCCCGTACGTCGACGAGCTGACCCGGCCCAACCCCGACGATCCGACCGGGCGCTCCACTATGCGGCGGGTGCCGGAGGTGCTGGACTGCTGGTTCGAGTCTGGATCGATGCCGTTTGGCCAGGTGCACTACCCGTTCGAGAACACCGACTGGTTCGAGCACCACTATCCGGGCGACTTCATCGTCGAGTACACGCCGCAGACGCGGGGCTGGTTCTACACGATGCACGTGCTCGCAACCGCGTTGTTCGACCGGCCGGCGTTCAAGGCGTGCGTCGTGCACGGCACCCTGCTCGGATCCGACGGCCGCAAGATGAGCAAGAGCTTGCGCAACTACCCGGTGGTGACCGAGGTCTTCGACCGCGATGGGTCCGATGCGATGCGCTGGTTCCTCATGCACTCGCCGGTCATGCGCGGCGGTGAGCTGGTCGTCACCGAGCAGGGCATCCGCGAGGGTGTGCGCCAGATGCTCATCCCGTTGTGGAACACGTGGTATTTCTTTGCGCTGTACGCCGGTGCCGACAAGCACGACGCAGAGTGGCGCACCGACTCGGAGCACGTTCTCGACCGCTACCTGATGGCCAAGAGCCGTGAGCTGGTCGAGACCGTGACCGGACAGATGGACCGGTTCGACATCGCCGGCGCGTGCGCCTCGGTGCGTGCGCACGTGGAGATGCTGACCAACTGGTACGTACGGCGGTCACGGCAGCGGTTCTGGGCCGGCGAAGCCGACGCGTTCGACACGCTCTGGACGGCGTTGCATCTGCTGACCCGGGTGGCCGCGCCACTGCTGCCCCTGACCACCGAGGCCGTCTACCGCGGGCTCACCGGCGAGCGCAGCGTGCACCTCACCGACTGGCCGGATCCGGCGCAGCTGCCGGCCGACGGGAGCCTGGTGGCGAGCATGGACGCGGTGCGCGAAGTCTGCTCTACCGCGCTCGCGCTGCGCAAGGCGGGCAACCTGCGGGTGCGACTGCCGCTGCCGCGGCTCACGGTCGCCAGCCCAGATTCCGAGTCGCTCGCGGCCTACGCCGGCCTGCTCCGCGACGAGGTCAACGTGCGGGACGTACGGCTGGGCCGACCCGAGGACGCCGGCGTGGCCGTCGAGCAGCGGCTGACCGTGGTGCCGA
>JALYQN010000239.1 GCA_030855835.1 Actinomycetota bacterium
TCCCCGGCGTAGCCGGCCATCACCGGCAGCGGTCGCGGCGACAGCTCGACACACACCTCGCCGTCGTCCCCGGGTTCGCCGGACACCGGGTCGACCAGCGCGATCTCGTAGCCGGGCAGCGGGCGGCCCATCGCGCCGGTCCGCACCTGCTGCCCCGGGGGGTTGCCGATCTGGGCGGTGGTCTCGGTCTGCCCGTACCCGTCGCGGACGGTGCGGTCCCAGACGGCGCGCACCTTGTCGATCACCTCCGGGTTCAGCGGCTCGCCGGCGGCCACCAGCTCCCGCAGCGCGTGGTCGTAGGTGCTCAGGTCCTCCTGCACGAGCATCCGCCACACCGTGGGCGGGGCGCAGAACGTCGTCACGCCGCACTCGACCAGCACCTTCAGCAGCCCGGCGGCGGTGAACCGGGAGTTGTACACCACCACCGTCGCTCCGGCGTTCCACGGTGCGAAGACACACGACCAGGCGTGCTTGGCCCAGCCCGACGACGACATGTTCAGGTGCACGTCGGTGGGTTGCAGTCCGATCCAATACATCGTTGACAGGTGCCCGACCGGGTAGGACACGTGCGTGTGCGTGACCAGCTTCGGCTGTGCGGTCGTACCCGAGGTGAAGTACAGCAGTAGCGGGTCGTCCGACCGGGTGGGCGGCAGCGGCTCCAGCTCGGCGTGGCCGTCGCTGTCGCCGTACGCCAGCCAGCCGTCGGGCCGCTGCTCGCCCGAGGAGTCCGGTACGGCGATCCGGACGCAGTCGGCGGCCACGTCCCCGAAGCGTCGGGCGTCGGATACCGCGGCCACGGCGACCCGCACCGCACCGCGCTCCACCCGGTCGGCCAGGTCGGCCCGGGTCAGCAGCGTCGTGGCCGGGATGATCACCGCGCCCATCCGGGTGCAGGCGAGGATCAGCTCCCACAGCGGCACCACGTTGCCCAGCACCAGCAGCACCCGGTCGCCGGGTCGCACCTGCTGCGCCCACAACCACCCAGCCACCTCCCGCGAGCGCCGGGCCATGTCTGCGTACGACACCTTGGTGTGCGCCAGCCCGCTCGCGTCGCTGTCCGGACCGTCTTCGACAAGCCACAGCGCGGTCTTCGCCGGCTGCTCGCCGGCCAGCCGGTCGAACCAGTCGGTGGCCCAGTTGAAGTGCTCCAGCCGGGGCCAGCGGAACTCGCGGCGGGCTGCGTCGAGGTCCTCGCGGTGCGCGAGCAGCAGATCGCGGGCGTCACGGAACACGCGGGTGCGGTCTGCCGTGGGGCTGCTCATGCGCCGTGAGTCTGGTGCCCGACCGGCCGCCGGACAACCGCAGCCCCCGGTGTCGTTTAGATTTCGAGCATGCCAGCCGAGCCAGCCGGCGCGCCTCGCGAGTGGGAAGCCGACGTCGTCCTCCGCGACGGTCGACCGGCCCGGCTGCGGCCGATCCGGACCGACGACGCCGATCGGCTGGTCACCTTCTACGGCCGGGTGTCCGACCGGTCGAAGTACTTCCGCTTCTTCGCGCCGTACCCGACCCTGTCGGCCGCCGACGTGGACCGCTTCACCCACGTCGACCACGACCGGCGGGTGGCGTTGGTCGTCACCCTCGCCGACGAGATCATCGGCCTGGCCCGCTACGACGCCCTGGACGGCGAGGAGGCGGAGGTCGCCTTCCTGGTCGAGGACGCCCACCAGGGCCGCGGCCTCGCCCAGCTGCTGCTCGAGCACCTGGCGCAGGCGGCCCGCGACCGCGGGCTGCGGCGTTTCGTGGCCGACGTGCTGCCCGGCAACGCGCGGATGATCCAGGTCTTCCGCGAGCAGGGCTACCGGGTGGTCGGCGAGCTGACCGACGGGGTGCTGCGCCTGGAGTTCCCCATCGAGCCGACCGACACCGCCAACGGCGTGATGCTGGCCCGCGAGCACCGTGCCGAGGCAGCGTCCATGCGGGCGTTCTTCGACGTACGCAGCGTCGCCGTCGTCGGCGCCAGCCGGCGCCACGACGCCGTCGGCCGCGCCCTGGTTCGAAACCTGGTGCTGGGCGACTTCACCGGCACCGTGCACGCGGTCAACCCGCACGCCGAGTCGGTGTCCGGCTTGCGGGCGTACGGGTCGGTCCAGGAGATCCCGGGCGACGTCGACCTCGCCCTGGTCGCCGTGCCCGCCGAGTCGGTGGTGGACGTGGTGCTGGACTGCGCAGCCAAGGGTGTGCGCGGCCTGGTGGTGGTCTCGTCCGGGTTCGCCGAGACCGGCGACGAGGGCCGCCAGCTCCAGCGCCAGCTGCTCGGGCTGGCGCGCAGCTACGGGCTGCGGCTGGTGGGGCCGAACTGCCTCGGCGTCATCAACACCGCGCCGGCGGTCCGGATCAACGCGTCCCTGTCCCCGCTGATGCCGCCCCGCGGCCGGGTCGGCTTCTTCTGCCAGTCGGGGGCGCTCGGCACCACCATCCTGCAGAACGTCGGTCGCCGCGGGCTCGGGTTGTCGACGTTCGTGTCGGCCGGCAACCGCGCCGACGTGTCCGGCAACGACCTGTTGCAGTACTGGGAGGAGGACGAGGCCACCGACGTCGTGCTGCTCTACCTGGAGTCGATCGGCAACCCGCGCAAATTCGCGCGGATCGCCCGCCGGGTGGCCCGGCGCAAGCCGGTGGTGGCGCTGATGACCGGACGCACCCTGCAGGGGGCTCCACTCGGGCGCGCCTTCAGCAGCACCAGTGCGCCCCAGCAAGCGCTGGATGCGATGTTCCGACAGGCCGGGGTCATCCACGTGGACCGGCTGGACGAGATGTTCGACGTCGCCCAGCTGCTCGCCTGTCAGCCGCTGCCCCGGGGTCCGCGGGTCGCGGTGG
>JALYQN010000274.1 GCA_030855835.1 Actinomycetota bacterium
TCGCCGAGGCGATGACCCGCATCCACGCCGGTGAGTCGGTGAGCAGCCTGTTCGCGGGTGTCGACCCAACGCACGGACCGCCGCAGGCCCGGCTCCCGTTCGACGAGTCGCTCTGACGATCCGCGGCAACTCCTCAGGTCACGCCGGGCAAGCGACACGCGCTTTGCCGGCAACTGGTCACGCGACCCGATTCGTCGCCGCTGAACGCCTACGCTGTCGCCCGTGGCGGACGCACCGATAGGCATCTTCGACTCCGGCTTCGGTGGCCTCACCGTCGTCCGCGCCGTGCTCGACCAGCTCCCGCACGAGCCGGTGCTCTACCTCGGTGACACCGCCCGCCAGCCGTACGGACCGCAACCGCTCGCGCACGTGCGTGAGTACGCGCTCGAGTGCCTGGACCACCTGGTCGCGCAGGGCGTCAAGCTGCTGGTGATCGCGTGCAACTCGGCCAGCGCCGCGGTGCTGCGAGACGCGCGCGAGCGCTACGACGTGCCGGTCGTCGAGGTGATCCTGCCGGCCACGCGGCGGGCGGTCGCCGCTACCCGCACCGGGCAAGTCGGAGTGATCTGCACGCGTGCGACGGCGACGTCGATGGCCTATGACGATGCGTTCGCTGCCGCCCCGCAGGTACGGCTGCACACCCGTGCGTGCCCTCGGTTCGTCGACTTCGTGGAGCGAGGGGTGACCAGCGGGCCGGAGCTGCTCGCGGTGGCGCACGACTACCTCGATCCGCTCCTGGCCGCCGACGTGGACACGCTGGTGCTGGGGTGCACCCATTACCCGTTGCTCACCGGTGTCGTCGGCTATGTCCTCGGCAACGAGGTCACGCTGGTCTCCAGCGCCGACGAGACCGCCAAGGATGTCTACGGGGTCCTCGAGCGCGCCGGGCTGCAGCGCGACGCCCGGCTGTCGGCCCCGGTTCACAGCTTCCTGACGACCGGGCAGCCGGACGAGTTCCGCACCGTGGGCCGCCGGTTCCTGGGTCCCGAGCTCGAGGACGTGCACCAGTTCGCCTGGGTCGGTGTGAGCGCGTGAGGCTGACCGTTGTCGGGTGCTCTGGCTCGTTCCCCGGCCCGGATTCCCCGGCGAGCTGCTACCTGGTGCAGGCTCCGTACGACGGGCGGACGTACTCGCTGGTGCTCGACCTCGGCAATGGTGCACTCGGCGCGCTCCAGCGCCACATCGAGCTACGCAACGTCGACACGGTCGCGCTGAGCCACCTACACGTGGACCACTGCATTGACCTGACGTCGTTCTACGTGATGCGGTGCTTCTTCCCGGACGGTCCGCTGCCACGGTTGCCGGTGGTCGGTCCGCCTGGCACCGCCGAGCGGATCGCGCGAGCCTACGGCCGTCTCGACACGACTGACCTGGACAAGATCTTCGACTTCGCCGACTGGCAGGTCGACCGATCGGCGGCATACGGGCCGTTCCGCGTCAGCGTGGCTCGGGTGGCGCACCCGGTGGAGACCTACGCGGTGCGGGTGGAGCACGATGGCCGGTCGCTGGTGTACTCCGCGGACACCGGACCCTCCGAGGCGCTGGTAGGGCTCGCCCGAGGTGCCGACCTGTTGCTGTGCGAGGCGTCCTTGCTGGAAAGCGCCCAGGGTCCTGCCGACCTGCACCTGACTGGGCGGCAGGCCGCCGAGCACGGCGCCCGGGCCGGCGTCCGCCGACTCATGCTCACCCACATACCGCCCTGGCACGACAAGCAGCAGGTCCTGTCCGAGGCGATGGCGGCCCGGCCGGCGCTCGACGGCCCGATCGAGCTCGCGCTACCCGGAGCCGCGTACGACGTCTGACCGCCCTCCGCGATCCAGCACCTCCGGCCCATCCCTTCCGGCCCATCACTTGCGGCCCGGCGACCCGTCCGGCCCGGTCGGGCGACTCGATAAGGTCGCGCCCATGACCGCTGACGCCGCCGCCGTACCCGTGCGGGCAGATGATCGGCTGCGCGACGTGCGCATCACCCGCGGCTGGCTCGACCACGCCGAAGGGTCGGTGCTGGTCGAGTTCGGACGCACGCGGGTGCTGTGCGCCGCCAGCGCGACGGAGGGCGTGCCCCGGTGGCGCCGCGGCTCGGGCAACGGCTGGGTCACCGCCGAGTACGCGATGCTGCCTCGCTCGACGCACACGCGATCTGACCGTGAGTCTGTACGCGGCAAGATCGGCGGCCGCACGCACGAGATCTCGCGCCTGGTCGGCCGATCGCTGCGCGCCGTGGTGAACACCAAGGCGCTGGGAGAGAACACGATCGTGATCGACTGCGACGTGCTGCAGGCCGACGGGGGCACCCGTACCGCCGCGGTCACCGGCGCGTACGTCGCATTGGCCGACGCGGTGGCGACGCTGCGTACGCGAGGCGTGCTCGCCGGCGAACCGTTGACCGGGTCGGTGGCGGCGATCTCGGTCGGGGTGGTCGGCGGACGCCCGGTGGTCGACCTCGACTACGAGCAGGACGTCAGCGCCGACACCGACATGAACGTGGTGATGACCGGCGACGGCCGGTTCGTCGAGGTGCAAGGGACTGCCGAGGGTGAGCCGTTCGACAAGCCGCTGCTCGACCGGCTCCTCGAGCTTGCCGCAGCCGGCTGTGCCGAGCTCAGCCGCGCGCAGACCGCGGCACTGGAGCGGCCGCTCCCCGGGCAGTGAGTACGCATCCGAGACGGCTCGTGTTGGCAACCAGCAACGCCGGAAAGATCGCCGAGCTACGCCGGATCCTCGAGCGCGAGCTCATCGATGTGCATCTCCTCGGCCTTGATGACGTCGGCCCGTACGACGAGCCGGCGGAGACCGGGACGACGTTCGAGGAGAACGCACTGATCAAGGCGCGAGCGGCGGCAGCTGCAACCGGGACACCGGCACTGGCCGACGACTCCGGCATCTGCGTCGATGAGCTGGACGGAGAGCCCGGGGTGCTGTCCGCGCGCTGGGCCGGGCCGGGCCGGGACGACAAGGACAACAACGCGCTGCTTCTCGCGCAGACAGCGCACGTGTCGGACCAGCGGCGGGGAGCTGAGTTCCGTTGTGCGATGGCGCTGGTGATGCCCGGTGGCGAGACCGCGGTCGAGGTGGGAGTCCTGCGGGGCAAGGTGTTGCGCGAGCCTCGCGGCGTGGCGGGCTTCGGCTACGACCCGCTGTTCGTCGCCGACGGCCAGAGCGCCAGCAACGGTGAGCTCACCGCCGAGGCCAAGGACGCCATCAGCCATCGGGGCCGCGCGCTGCGCGCGATCCTCCCCGCTCTCACCGCCGCGCTGCGGACCTGACAGCAGGTCAGCAG
>JALYQN010000296.1 GCA_030855835.1 Actinomycetota bacterium
ACCCACCGCCGATGGAGGCCCAGCCCCTCTGACTCCCAGCCCCTCCGACTCCCAGCCCCTCTGACTCCCAGCGAGCGTCCGGCTAGCGGCCCTGGTTGCGCACCGCCTCGATCGCCTCCGCCGCTGCTTCGGGGTCGAGGTACTCCCCGCCGGGTGTCGACGGTCGCAGCGACGAGTCGAGGTCGTACAGCAGCGGGATGCCGGTGGGGATGTTGAGCCCCACGACGGTCTGCTCGTCGAGGTCGTCGAGGTGCTTGACCAGCGCGCGCAGCGAGTTGCCGTGGGCCGACACCAGCACGGTGCGACCCAGCAGCAGGTCGGGCACTATCGCGTCGTACCAGTACGGCAGCATCCGGTGCAGCACGTCGGCCAGGCATTCCGTCCGCGGCAGCAGCTCGTCGGGCAGTTCGGCGTAGCGCGGGTCGCCGGCCTGGCTCCAGCCGTCGCCGTCGGCGATCGGGGGCGGCGGCTCGTCGTACGAGCGCCGCCAGCGCATGAACTGCTCCTCGCCGTACTCATCCAGCGTGGCCTTCTTGTCCTTGCCCTGGAGCGCGCCGTAGTGCCGCTCATTCAGCCGCCAGCTGCGGCGAACCGCCAGCCAGTGCCGGTCGATGCCGTCGAGGCACAGCTCCGCGGTGGCGATCGCCCGGCGCAGCACCGAGGTGTGCACCACGTCAGGTAGGATCTCGCGCCTGGCGAGCAGCTCGGCGCCACGCGCGGCCTCGTCGCGGCCGAGCTCGCTCAGCCCGACGTCGACCCAGCCGGTGAACAGGTTCTTCGCGTTCCATTCTGACTGCCCGTGTCGCAGCAGGACCAACCGGTAGGGCGCGCTCACGACGTGACCCTATCCGTCCTGACTGCCGTTGCCCGCTCCGCCCGCAGCGTCTCCTGGTCGCTCCAGCAGGTGCCGGAAGGCCTCCAGGTTGCGAGTGGACTCGCCCCGCGAGATACGCCATGCCCACTCGCGCCGCATCGAGGTCTCGAACCCCAGCTCGAGGATGGTGTTGAACGTCTCGTCGACGTGCGTCGTGACCGCGCCGAGGAGCCGGTCGACCTCCTCGGTGGTCACCGCGTGCAGGGGAACCCGCCCGTCGAGGTAGATGTCCCCCGCGGCGTCGACGGCGAACGAGACCGCATAGGTCCGCAGGTTGCGCTCGAGCAGGAAGCGGTAGACCCGCTGGTGATTCTCGTCCGGCTGCCGGGCGACGAAGGCGTGCACCGCCATCGTGTGGTCGCCGACGTGAAGCCGCAGCGTGGTCTGCAGCTTGCGCTCGCCAGGCAGGGCGACTTCGAATGTCCCGGACTGGTGCTCGACCACGTCCAGACCGGTCTCAGCGAGCGCCTCCCGCACCACCGCTGTCACCTGCATCGGCGGCGGCGCGGACGTCACGAGATCAGGGCCAGGTCCGCGGACCCTGCGTCGGTCGTGACGACGTCGCGCCCGCGCAGCGACGCCACCCCGCGGTAGACAGCGGCGGTGTGCTCGGCCGTGCGGTCCCAACCGAAGCCGGCGGCGTGGCGCACGGCGGCCGCTCCCATCGCCTGCAGCCGGAGCGGACGGTCAAGCAGCGCCTCGAGCTGCGCCGCCCACTGCTGGGGGTCGTGCCCGTCGACGAGCGCGCCGGAAACGCCGTCGTCGACGGCGACCGAGAGCCCGCCGACGCGCGCGGCGACGACCGGAGTGCCCGACGCCTGCGCCTCCAGCGCGACCAGGCCGAACGACTCGTTGTACGACGGCACGCAGACCAGCGTTGCGGCGGCGTACCAGCCGGCCAGCTGATCGTGACCGGTCGGCGGGACGAACAAGACGACGTCGTCCAAGCCCAGCGTCGACGCGAGGAGACTCAGTGCGTCCGGGTGCTCGGTTCCGCTGCCTGAGGGCCCGCCCACGACGGGGACCCGCAGTCGGTGCCGCAGCTCTGGTCTGCGGGCCAGCAGCGCGGCGATGCTGCGCAGTAAAACGTCGGGTCCCTTGAGAGGCTGCAGTCGGCCGGCGAACAGCAGCACGTGGGCATCGGCGGGCAGGTCGAGCCGGGCCCGTGCCGCTGCCCGGCCCCCGGTGCGACCCGCGCCGAACACGTCGAGGTCCACGCCGGGGTGCACGATGCTGACCCGCTGCGGCGCGGCACCGTACAGTTGGACGAGCTGGTGTGCCTCGTCGGTGGTGTTGGCGACCAGCACGTCACTGGTGTCCACCACTTGCTGCTCACCTAGCACTCGCAGCGCCGGCTCGGGGTTGTCGCCGTCGGCCAACAGCGCGTTCTTGACCTTGGCCATGGTGTGCATGGAGTGGACCAGCGGCACCCCCCAGCGGTCGGCCAGCACGGTGCCGACCTGGCCGCTGAGCCAGTAGTGCGAGTGCACCAGGTCGTAGTGCCCCCGCGGGAACGACGCCTCGGTGCGCAGCACCTCCCGGACGAACGGGCACAGCTGCCCGGGCAGGTCCTGTTTGGCCAGGCCCTCGAAGGGACCCGCGACGACTGACCGCACGCTGACCCCGGGAGCCACCTCGACCACCGGCGGGGCCAGCGACGAGGTGGCGCGCGTATAGATGTCGACCTCGACGTTGCGGGCAGCCAGCCGGCGGGACAGCTCCAGCACGTACACGTTCATCCCACCCGCGTCACCCGTCCCGGGCTGGTCTGTCGGTGAGGTGTGCAGGCTCAGCATCGCCACCCTGCGGACGCGTGCATGCGACGCGTTGGCGCTGATGTCCAGCAGCCGCACGCGCTCCACCTCCTCGTGAGTCCGCTCTGTGCCAACCGCCGCCGAGCCTGCCTCATTCCGCGGGCCTGCCCGCCAAGGACCGACGCGAGAGACCACCGCGTCGTCCCGACGAGGGCGAGGTCGCATGGTCCGTCCCGCCAACCCGCCGGCCCGCCAACCACAACCCGCCGACCCGCCGGTCCGCGGGCTGGCAGCATGTCCGCCATGGCACCCACCCGTACGGCGGTCGTGACCGGGGCGAGCAGCGGGATCGGTGCCGCCACCGCTCGCGCCCTCGCCGCGGCGGGAATCGAGGTGATCTGCGCCGCCCGCAGGCACGACCGGATCGACGCGCTGGCTGCCGAGATCGGCGGCACCGCGGTGCAGTGTGACGTGACCGACGACGCCTCCGTCGGCGCCCTCGCAGCGGCGGTCGGGCCGCGCCTCGACGTCCTCGTGAACAACGCCGGTGGCGCGGCCGGCGCAGACCCGGTGCTCGACGCCGACGTCGACGGTTGGCGCTGGATGTACGAGGTGAACGTCCTTGGCGTTCTGCGGGTCACCAAGGCGCTGGCTCCGGCGCTGGTGGCATCCGGTGCCGGCTTGCTCGTCAACCTCGGGTCGACCGCCGGCCGCATCGCCTACGAGGGCGGCGGCGGCTACACCGCGGCCAAGCACGGGCTCACGGTGATGACCGAGACCCTGCGGTTGGAGCTGGTCGCCGAGCCGATCCGGATCACGGAGATCGCACCCGGGATGGTGCGTACGGACGAGTTCAGCGTCAAGCGGTTCGGCGGCGACGAGCAGAAGGCCGCCGCGGTGTACGAGGGGGTCGCTGAGCCGCTGGTCGCCGAGGACATCGCCGACGCCATCGCCTGGGTCGCCACTCGCCCGCCGCACGTCAACATCGACCTGCTGGTGATGAAGCCGCGTGCCCAGGCCGCCCAGCACAAGGTGCACCGCGAACGCTGACCCGTCCGGTCCGGGTGACCGCCTCGCACTTTCGACAGCGGGAGCAGGCGGCGGCGGACGGTAGCGTGGACCGACATGCCGTCAGTGCCGACCCGTACCCGCCACGACCTGCGCAACGTCGCGATCGTGGCGCACGTCGACCACGGCAAGACCACGCTCGTCGACGCGATGCTGTGGCAGTCCGGCGCGTTCCGGGCAAACCAGGACATCGCCGACCGGGTGCTCGACTCCGGTGACCTGGAGCGCGAGAAGGGCATCACGATCCTGGCCAAGAACACCGCCGTCCGCTGGCAGGGGCCGAGCGCTCCGCTGGGCGGGCTGACGATCAACATCATCGACACCCCTGGCCACGCCGACTTCGGTGGCGAGGTCGAGCGCGGCCTGTCGATGGTCGACGGGGTGGTGCTGCTCGTGGACGCGTCCGAGGGGCCGCTGCCGCAAACCCGGTTCGTGCTCCGCAAGACCCTCGAGGCCAAGCTGCCCGTCGTGCTCGTGGTCAACAAGGTGGACCGGCCTGATGCGCGCATCGCGGCGGTCGTCGACGAGACGTACGAGCTTCTGCTCGACCTCACCGACGATCACGGGGCCGTGCAGAACGACATCCTCGACCTGCCTGTCGTGTACGCGTGCGCCCGCGCCGGCAGGGCATCGCTCGCCCGGCCGGCCGACGGTGCGATGCCCGATGCGGCCGACCTGGAGCCGCTGATCCGCACCATCGTCGAGACGGTCCCGGCGCCGGCGTACGAGCCGGACGCGCCGCTGCAGGCACAGGTGACGAACCTGGACGCCTCGCCGTTCCTCGGCCGGCTGGCGCTGTGCCGCGTACACGCGGGCACTCTGAAGAAGGGCGCGTCGGTCGCGTGGGTCCGCGGCACCGGCTCCATCGAACGGGTGCGTATCTCCGAGCTGCTGCTGACCGATGCGCTGGAGCGGGTACCCGCCGACTCGGCCGGGCCCGGTGACATCGTCGCCATCGCCGGCATTCCGGACATCACGATCGGCGACAGCCTCTGCGACCCGGACGAGACTCGACCGCTACCGCCGATCTCGGTCGACGAGCCTGCCATCTCGATGAGCATCGGCACCAACACCTCCCCGCTCGCCGGTCGCGGCGGCAAGAAGAAGACGCTGGTCACCGGTCGGCTGGTGCACGAGCGGCTTCAGCGCGAGCTCGTTGGCAACGTGTCGCTGCGCGTGCTGCCGACCGAGTCGCCGGACAGCTGGGAGGTGCAAGGTCGCGGCGAGCTGGCGCTGGCGGTGCTGGTGGAGCAGATGCGCCGAGAGGGCTACGAGCTCACCGTCGGCAAGCCGGAGGTCGTGACCCGCGAGGTGGACGGGGCGCTGCAGGAGCCGGTCGAACGGCTCACCATCGACTGTCCCGAGGACTACCTCGGGACGGTCACCCAGCTCCTCGCGGTGCGCCGCGGCCGGATGGAGCAGCTGGTCAACCACGGCACGGGCTGGGTCCGGATGGAGTTCCTGGTGCCTGCCCGCGGTCTGATCGGGTTCCGCACCGACTTCCTCACCGGCACCCGTGGCACGGGGATCGCCCACCACGTCTTCGAGCGGTACGAGCCGTGGGCAGGTGAGCTGCGCACCCGGCCGACCGGTGCGCTGGTGGCCGACCGCCCTGGAGCGGCGACGTCGTACGCGATGCACAACCTGCAGGAGCGAGGGTCGCTGTTCGTCGAGCCGGCCACTGAGGTGTACGAGGGAATGCTGGTCGGCGAGAACTCGCGCTCCGACGACATGGACGTCAACATCACCCGCGAGAAGAAGCTCACCAACGTCCGGCAGTCGACCGGTGACGAGCTGGAGCGGCTGGTGCCGCCGCGCCGGCTGAGCCTGGAGCAGTCGCTGGAGTTCTGCCGCGAGGACGAGTGCGTCGAGATCACGCCCACCGCGATCCGGCTGCGCAAGACCGTGCTGCCCGCCACCGAGCGCGCCAAGCAACGGGGCACCCGCAGCGGGGGTTTGCCGGCGGCTCGCCGCGAGCGTTAGAGCTCGGCCTGTAGGGCTCGCTCGGCGTCCGGCCCGAAGGCCACGAACCGCACCAGCCCCACCTGCGTCGGCGCCGCCCGCACTGTCTCCACCGCGATCCGGGCGGCGTCGTCCAGCGGCCAGCCGTACACCCCGGCTGAGACCAGGGGCGCGGCGAGCGTGCGTACGCCGAGCTCGTCGGCTACCCGTAGCGCCTCGCGGTAGCAGGACTCCAGCAGCGCGGGGTCGCTCTGCCCGGCATTCCGGTTTGGACCCACGACGTGGATGACCCAGCCGGCCGGCAAGTCACCGGCGGTGGTCCAGCCTGCCTGCCCGGTCGCGAGACCGTCTGGGTAGCGCTCGACGCACTCGCGCAGCACGGCCGGGCCGCCGGCCAGGTGGATGGCGCCGTCCACCCCACCGCCGCCGCGCATTGCCTGGTTGGCCGCGTTCACGACGGCGTCGACCCGCTGGGTGGTGATGTCACCGCGTACGACCTCGACAGCCAGCCTCACCGGCGGCTCAGCCGTACGGTCCGCGGTTGCCGCCGCTGCCCCGCAGCGCCCGCATCGTCGGGCGGGCGTCCGCCAGATAGACGAACGCGGCCACGGTGCCGATCAGGTTCAGGATGCCGATGGGTCGTGGGAACAACACGTGCGCCACGAGGAACAGGCCGAGCACCAGCACCCAGAAGGTCTTGGTCTGCTTGTCCGCCGCCACGTACAGCGCCGGCGGCCGGCTCAGGGCGTCACCGAAGGCGAACACCTTGATCAGCAGCAGCGCCACTGACAGCACCAGCTCGAGACCGTTGCGCAGGTCGAACAGCACGAGCTCCACGAGCGGATGGTAGCCGTACCGCCGCCCTCGGGCTGACCCCTAGGTGCCCACCTTGCCGCCGGCGTCACGAACCGCCTTGGCGCCTCGTTGCGCGGTCTTCGTCGCGCTCGTACGGGTCGCCTTGGCCCGTGTCCCAGTCGCCTTGGTCGCCTTTTTCGCACTCCGCGAGGCGGTCGCCCGGCTGGCCTTGCTGCCCGCCGCCGCCTGCTTGCGGGCGGTGGTGGCGGTCCCCTTGGCCTGTGCCACGGTGGTACGGGCATGCGCGACGGTGTCGGCGGTGGCCTTCTGGGTGCGCACCCGGGTCACCAACGACTCGCCGCGCTCGACCAGCTCGCCGTAGACGGCGGCCGCCTGTCCGAGGGTCTCCAGGGCCACCGACTGAGCCCGGTCAGGGAGCGCGCGCAGCTCGGACAGCAGAGCGTCGAGCTGGCTTTGGGCGGCCGTCTGCAGCTGGTCCGGGACGGGCCGGGGGTCGGCCTCGGCACCAGCCGCGGTCGTCCGGATACGGCGCACCACCAGGTCACCGGCGCCGACCACGGCGTACAGCGGGGTCGGCAGCTTGGACGGGTCAGCGATCGTCATGCCGGTCCTCCTCGGAAGGGTGCTGCTGGCGCAACCACTCTGCCAGCACTCTGCCAGCAGGGGTGTCGACGCGCTCGCGCATGAGGCATGCGCGACGACCAGCTGGTCAGCACCGCGTCAGCCAGCACCGGGTCAGTCCAGCACCGCCCGGATCTCGCCGACCGCTCGCCCGCCACCCAGCACCGGAGACCGCGCCTGCTGCTCGAGCACCGGGTGCGTGACCCCCAGGGCCAGCAGCGCGGCGGCCATCACCACAGGGCGGGCCCGCATGCTGCCGTCGTCGATCTTGAGCGCCACCGCGCGACCGTCGACCAGGGCCACGGCGTACGAGGCCTCCGCGCCGGCTTTGGCGATTGCGCCCGGTAGCGCCGCCAGCAGCGCCGCCTCGTCACGCCGGGAACCGCTGACCATCGTCGGGTGCCGGCGGATCGCCTCGGCCACCTCGGCCGCGGCGCCGTCCGCCGCAGTGACCACGGTGCTGAACGCCCGCGCCAGCCCGGTGAGGCTGGTCGACAGGACTGGCGCCCCGCAGCCGTCGACACCGGTCGCGGCCACCGGCTCGGCGGTCAGCTCGACGAAGCTGGCGGCGATGGCCCCCTGCAGCGGGTGTGCGGGGTCGAGGTAGGTCGCGGTGTCCCAATCGTTGACGACGCAGGTAGCCAACATCGCGGCGTGCTTGCCGGAGCAGTTCATCCGAACCGGTGCCTTGGTGCCCCACTCGCGCTGGACCGCCTCCCGGGCATCCTCATCGAGAGGCCAGTCGGCGGGGGTCTGCAGCGCCCGCTCATCCAGCCCGGCACCGGCCAGGATGCGGCGCACCCCAGCGACGTGGTACGCCTCGCCGGAGTGGCTGGAACACGCCAGCGCGAGCAGGTCCGGCTCGAGCCGCAGGCCGCACTCGACCATGGCTACGGCCTGCAGCGGCTTGTTGCAGGAGCGTGCGAACACCGGTGAGGTGACGTCCCCCCGCTCGAGCAGCACGCGACCGCCGGCGTGGAGGGCCACGACCGAGCCGCGGTGGTGGCCCTCCACGAAACCCGAGCGCACGATCTCGGCCACGACCGCCGGACCGTCGTTCGGTGTGGGTGAACTTACCGACACGTTGCGTGAGGCTACCGCGCCAGCGGGCGGGACCGAGCGGGGACGTCCCGGCTGGCATGATTCCAAGGTGCTGCAGTGGACGCCGAGCCAGCGTGAGCTCGACGACCTCGAGCTCGTGCTCCTCGGCGCGGCTGCCCCCGAGACCCTGTCGATCGATCTCCCGGCAGAGCTGGCCGGGCGTGTCGACGCCGACAGCGGGGGTGACGGGGCAGTCGTGGAGTTGCTGGATCCCGAGGGCCTGGCCCTGGCCCGGCTCACACCCGCGACCGGTCACGTTCAGCCGCTCTCGCAACCGGCGTTCGGCCCCTTCCGGCGCTACGTGATACCTGCCAGCCGCGTTCGCGCCGAACATCCGGAGGCATTCGTGGTCCCGGTG
>JALYQN010000308.1 GCA_030855835.1 Actinomycetota bacterium
CCCCCGGACTCGGCGAGCTGCGGCTGCACAACGGGACCATCTACCGCTGGAACCGCCCGATCTACGACGTAGTCCACGACCGGCCACACCTGCGGGTCGAGAACCGGGTGCTGCCCTCCGGCCCCACCGTGGTCGACACCATGGCCAACGCGGCCTTCTACTTCGGGCTGGTCCGCGCGCTGGTCGCCCACGAGCGGCCGCTGTGGTCGCAGATGTCGTTCTCCGCGGCCGAGGAGAACTTTCATGTGGCGGCGCGGCACGGCATCGACGCCGCCTTGTACTGGCCGGGGCTGGGCACCGTGCCAGCGGTCGAGCTGGTGCTGCGCCGGTTGCTGCCGATGGCGCACGAGGGCCTGGAGTCGGCTGGCGTTGATCAAGGCGACCGAGATCGCCTGCTGGGCATCATCGAGCAGCGGTGCTCGACCGGCCGCAATGGCGCCACCTGGATGTCGGAGATGTTCCACGCCCACTACGACGTCGGTCCCACGGACCGCTTCGAGGCATTGCGCAAGATGACGACCCGCTACCGGGAGCTGATGCACACCAACGAGCCCGTGCACACCTGGCCGGTTGCCTGAACCGGATGCACTAGCCTCCCGAGCATGAGCACGATCGTGGTCGGGTACGTCCCCAAGGCGGAGGGGCAGGCGGCGCTGCGACGCGCGTCCGAGGAGGCCCTGTTGCGCAGCGCGCGACTGGTGGTGGTCAACTCCCACCGCGGAGGCCGCGAGTACGACCGCGAGGAGGCGGTCAAGGGCGATCGCGAGCTGGAGGAAATCCGCCAACAGCTGACCGAGGCCGGGGTCGACCACGAGATCCGCCAACTCGTCCGGGGCATGGACCCGGCCGACGACCTGATTCAGGTGGCCAGCGATGTCGGTGCCGACTTCATCGTGATCGGCCTGCGGCGACGCTCACCGGTCGGCAAGCTGATCCTCGGCAGCAACGCGCAGCGCATCCTGCTCGACGCACCGTGCCCGGTGCTGGCGGTCAAGTCCGCCGACTGAGCCGGGCCCGGGCAGTGACCTGGTCGGGTCACGGTGTGAACATGAGCCGACGCGTGGCACACTGGACGACGGTTCGCGCTTGATCAGAGCCGGTCTTGTCCTGCCCCCGAATCCTTCGCGAAGAGGTTAATCAGTGTCGTCTACCCCTTCCCCGCCCGCGGCCGACGACACCCGGCAGACGAGGGCGCGAGGGGTGGCCGCCACCCGTACGAGGTCGACGGTGACCGCTCCGGCGAAGAATAAGTCGACGACGACCCGGAAGTCACCGGTCCGGAAGCCCGCCGCCGGCCAGCCGGCGGCGAAGAAGGCAGCCACCAAGCCAGTGGGCAAGACCGCAGCCAAGAAGGGCGCCTCCGCTAAGGCCGCCGCTGCCGCGCCGGTCGCGTCGGACAGCCAGGTCCCGGTCGATGCACCTGTCGTGGTCGAGGCCGTGCTCGATGGTGCCGCGGCGGTCGAGGTCATCGGGGCCGACGGCAAGAAGATCCTGCCCGACCTCGACGACTCGGTCTTCGAGAAGGACCTGGCCGAGGACCCTACGCTCAAGGAGGACGAGAAGAAGGGCTTCGTGCTGTCCTCCAGCGACGAGCGGGACGAGCCCGAGCAGCAGGTCATGGTCGCCGGTGCGACCGCCGACCCGGTCAAGGACTACCTCAAGCAGATCGGCAAGGTGTCGCTGCTCAACGCCGCCCAGGAGGTCGAGCTGGCCAAACGGATCGAGGCTGGCCTGTTCAGCGAGGAGAAGCTCGCGAAGGGCGGCCGGATCTCGGCCAAGCTGCTCGACGAGCTCGACTGGATCGCCGAGGACGGCCGCAGGGCCAAGAACCACCTGCTCGAGGCGAACCTGCGGCTGGTGGTGAGCCTGGCCAAGCGCTACACCGGCCGGGGGATGCTGTTCCTCGACCTGATCCAGGAGGGCAACCTCGGCCTTATCCGTGCGGTCGAGAAGTTCGACTACACCAAGGGCTACAAGTTCTCCACGTACGCCACCTGGTGGATCCGGCAGGCGATCACCCGGGCGATGGCCGACCAGGCCCGCACCATCCGGATCCCGGTGCACATGGTCGAGGTGATCAACAAGCTGGCTCGGGTGCAGCGGCAGATGCTGCAGGATCTGGGCCGTGAGCCGAGCCCGGAGGAGCTCGCCCGCGAGCTCGACATGACACCCGAGAAGGTCGTCGAGGTGCAGAAGTACGGGCGCGAGCCGATCAGCCTGCACACCCCGCTCGGTGAGGACGGGGACTCCGAGTTCGGCGACCTGATCGAGGACTCCGAGGCGATCGTGCCGGCCGACGCGGTGAGCTTCACCCTGCTGCAGGAGCAGCTGCACGCCGTGCTGGACACCCTGTCCGAACGGGAGGCCGGCGTGGTCTCGATGCGGTTCGGCCTAACCGACGGCCAACCCAAGACCCTGGACGAGATCGGCAAGGTCTACGGGGTCACCCGTGAGCGGATCCGCCAGATCGAGTCGAAGACGATGAGCAAGCTGCGCCACCCGTCCCGGTCCCAGGTGCTGCGCGACTACCTGGACTGAGCGTCCGAGCCATGCTGTGGTGTCCGTGCAGGTCAGAAGCCGTTTAGACCACTGTCGGGCGACAAGCTAGCACCGCACAGCGCTCCTAGTCCAAATATTTTGTAGGCTGTCGCCGTGAGAGCCCGAGCCCCGCTCGACCTGGCGGCGTTGCTGCCGTCGTGGGAGCTGGCGCTCCGCGCCGAACGGAAGTCTCCGCAGACCGTCAAGGCGTACGGCGACGGCGTGCGCCAGTACCTCAGCTGGTGCCAGCGAGAGGCCGTCGCCGCCGACCTGAGCCGGGCGTCCGTGACCGGATTCGTCGCGGCAATGCTCGAGGACGGAGCGGCCGCGGCGACCGCCCGCTCCCGCCAGCTCGCGGTGCGCCGATTCTCGGCGTGGCTGCTCGAGGAGGGCGAGGCCGACACGGACGCACTGCTCGGCATCAAGGCGCCCAAGCTCGACACCCGAGTCGTCGAGCCACTCACCGAGGACCAGCTCAAGGCGCTGCTCAAGGCGTGCGCCGGCCCGGAGATGCGCGACCGGCGGGACGAGGCAATCGTGCGGCTGATGCTGGAGACCGGGACCAGGGCGGGAGAGGTCGTGGCGCTGGCGGTGGCCGACCTCGACCTGTCCGGCGGGACCGCCGTTGTACGGCGCGGCAAGGGCGGCAGGGGCCGTGTCGTCCCGTTCGGCCCGCACACCGCCCGGGCGCTTGACCGCTACCTGCGGATCCGCCGTACGCACCGGCTCGCGTCGAGCCCGGCGCTGTGGCTGGGGGACCGAGGCAAGGGGTTCTCTTACGACGCGCTGCACCAGACGCTGGGGGCCCGCGCCGACCGGGCCGGGATCCACGGTTTTCACCCGCACCTGCTCCGGCACACTGCCGCACACCGCTGGCTGTCCGCGGGTGGCTCCGAGGGCGGCCTGATGGCGGTGGCTGGCTGGACGAGGCCGGACATGCTGCTGCGCTACACGAAGGCCCAGGCGTCCGCCCGGGCGGCCGAGGAAGCCCGCGCACTGAACCTGGGGGAGCTGTGATGGCAGAGCGCGTGGTCCGTCGGAAGTTCTGCGATCTTGGAAGAGGCGCACACGTGCTCGCGGTCGTCTACTCCGACCGCATCTTGGCTCGCGAAGCCGTGCTCACGACAGGCGGCGTTGCGCGCGTCGAGCGCACCTACGCGCCCGTCACGGATGAGGCATCGCTGACAGTGTCGGTCACGTGTCCGTGCGGGAATCTGTACCTGTTGGATCTTGCGGCGCTGTGGCGAGGCGAAGAAACCCGGCTGCTACGCCAAGGTGAAGGACACTCGGGGGTGTCACACCGCAGGCGCCGAGCTGGGGGGCGCTAGTATTGCGTTCGTAAAGCCTCGCCGGTAGACGAAACCCGCTCACCTGGGCAAAGAGCGACGAACCCGTAAGGGGAACGTCGCCGTGCCCATGACCCCGTCCGAGCGGACCCTCCACGCCCGCGCCAACGCCCACGCTTCGTGGGCCAACACCGAAAACCGACACAGCCGCACTGCTGCCGCGCGCGCGGCACTAGACGCGAAGTTTCTCGACGCAGCAGGGGGCGACCCTGTGCGCGCCGAGCACCTACGCAAGGCGCACTACGCCCGGCTGGCGCTGAAGTCGGCGCAGTCCCGGCGCAAGGCTCGCGAGGCGACCACGGCCGCCGAGACTGCTGAGGTCGAGCTGGCCGCGCTGGGCGGTGGTCCAGATGCAGCGTGAAGGAGCCCGCCTCGCCGGGGGAAGCGAGACGGGCACCCGTCACCAGGTCAGGGCAGACCGAGACAGCAACAGGATAACGGGATCCACCGTCACCGGCACGGATCGCTCCGAGGTCCTGACCGCCGCCACGCGGTCCCGTCGGCGCTGGGCGTATGCGCGGATCCACCGGTGCCCGACGCCGCCGCCGTACGGATCCTCCGAGTGGCTCGCCCTCGAGGATGACGACCCGGGCAAGGTGGCGGCCGTCATGGTCGCCGCCGAGTGCTGGGCACAATCCGGCGACACGCTCGAGCTCGACCTGCGCCGTGAGGTTGAGGCGGCACGGCTGGCGCACAAGCAGGCCGAGGACGACGACTACCAGGCCCGAGCCGAGGCGCACCGCAAGGAGCACGTCGCCAGCCGTGGCGGCTTCGCCGAGCGCCGGCAAGCACAGCTCGCGGGAGTGTTCCCGCAGCCAGGCGATCATCCCGGCGGCCCTGTGCCGTGGATCCCCGCGCCGCGGACGGAGACCCCCGAGGATCGGCTGGCGGCCATCTGCTCAGGCGAGTTGACATGGGCCGAGCTGTTCGATGCCGGCGAACCGGAGCTCACGTGTGACCACTGCTTCATCAGCCTGGTCGTCGACCCGGGTGGCTGCGGTGACGGGTGCGAGGCTGGCAACCTGCCGGGGGTGAAGTGATGGGCGCGGCGGCAGCC
>JALYQN010000309.1 GCA_030855835.1 Actinomycetota bacterium
CCGGGGCGCTGCGCGACGCCACCCGGATCGCGCACGCAGTGGCCGAGGTGACCAACGTGCCTCCGTCGTCGCGGCAGCCATACGTGGGGGTGTCGGCGTTCACGCACAAGGCCGGGCTGCACGCCAGCGCCGTCAAGGTCGACCCGGACCTCTACCAGCACACCGACCCGGTCGAGGTCGGCAACGACATGCGGATGCTGGTGTCGGAGATGGCGGGGCGTGCCAGCATCGAGCTCAAGAGCCGCGAGCTGGGATTCGAGCTTGGCGGCGACCGCGACCTGGTGTCCCGGCTGGTCGGCCGGGTGAAGGCCATGGAGCAGGCCGGCTACACCTTCGAAGCGGCCGACGCGTCGTTCGAGCTGTTGGTCCTCGAGGAGGTGGAGGGCCGCCGGCCGACGTACTTCGAGGTCGAGTCCTGGCGGGTGATCACCGAGTCGGCGGCGAGCGCCGAGGAGGAGGCGCCGTCGGAGGCGACCGTCAAGCTGCACGCCGGCGGTGAGCGCTTCGTCGTGACCGGCGAGGGCAACGGACCGGTCAACGCGCTGGACCAGGCGCTGCGGCAGGCCATCTCGCGGGCGTACCCACAGGTGGCGGCGCTCGAGCTGATCGACTACCGGGTCCGCATCCTCGACAAGGGCCATGGCACCGACGCCGTCATCCGGGTGCTGATCCAGACCAGCAACGGCACCGACTCGTGGGTGACGGTCGGGGTGGGGCACAACATTGTCGAGGCGTCCTGGGAGGCGCTGCGCGACGCGGTGACGTACGGACTGAAGCGGGCGCATCACCGCGGTTGACCTCTCGCCACGGCGGCGGTGATCTCGCTGCTGCACAGCTGGCGCACCCTTACGGGGCTGGTGGAGCTGGCCGCTGACTAGGCTCGGCCGGTGCGCATCGCGAGGTTCACGACCGGTGACGAGCCGAAGTTCGGTGCGGTCGGTGAGCGGGACGGTCGCCTGGTGGTGGCGGTCCTGACCGGGGACCCGCTGTACGCCGGCATCGAGCTGACCGGCCAGAGCCACCCGCTCGCCGACGTCCGGCTGCTGGCGCCGCTGATCCCGCGCAGCAAGGTGGTCGGCATCGGTCGCAACTACGCCGAGCATGCCGCCGAGCTCGCCCACGAGCTGCCGACCGAGCCCCTGATGTTCCTCAAGCCCAACACCAGCGTCGTCGGCCCGGGGGATCCGATTGTGCATCCAGAGCAGACCCAGGAGCTGCACTGGGAGGCCGAGCTGGCGGTGGTGATCGGCAGGATCTGCCGTGACGTGCCGGCTGAGCAGGTGGGCGACGTGCTGCTCGGCTACACAGTCGCCAACGACGTCACCGCTCGGGACCTGCAGCGTTCAGACGACCAGTGGACCCGGGCCAAGGGCTTCGACACCTTCTGCCCGCTTGGTCCGTGGGTCGAGACCGATCTCGACGTCAGCGACCTGCGGGTGACGACGAGGCTGCGCACCGACGGCCGCGACGAGCTGCGCCAGGACGGCCGCACCAGCCAACTGATTTTCGACGTGCCAACGCTGGTGTCTTACGTCTCGTCGGTGATGACCCTGCTGCCCGGCGACGTCGTGCTCACCGGCACGCCCGCCGGCGTCGGTCAGATGGTGCCCGGCGATGAGGTGACGGTGGCGGTCGAGGGCATCGGAGAGCTGACAAACCGGGTGGTGTCGGCGTGAGCGTGCGAGTGCGGTTCTGCCCCTCGCCCACCGGCAACCCGCACGTAGGGGTGGTCCGCGCTGCCCTGTACAACTGGGCGTTCGCCCGCCACCACAGCGGCACCTTCGTGTTCCGGATCGAGGACACCGACGCGGCACGTGACTCCGAGGAGTCGTACCAGCAGATGCTGTCCGCAATGCGCTGGCTCGGGCTCGACTGGGACGAGGGCCCCGAGGTCGGCGGCCCGTTCGGCCCGTACCGCCAGTCGCAGCGGGGCGAGGTGTACGCCGATGTGGCCACGCGGCTGCGCGAGAGCGGCCGCGCGTACGACTGCTACTGCTCGCAAGGTGAGCTCGAGCAGCGCCGTGAGCTGGCGAGGGCAGAGGGCCGGATGTCCGGCTACGACGGACACTGCCGGGAGCTGACGGCCGAGCAGGTCGCGGCGTACGGGGCTGAGGGCCGCCAGCCGGTGCTGCGTCTGCGG
Organism: Actinomycetota bacterium; assembly: GCA_030855835.1. Taxonomy (GTDB): domain Bacteria; phylum Actinomycetota; class Actinomycetes; order Propionibacteriales; family Nocardioidaceae; genus JACCVL01. The sequence continues at coordinate 2,141 of JALYQN010000309.1, forward strand.
ATGCCCGACGAGGCCACCGGTTTCGACGACCTGGTCCGCGGGCACGTGTCGTTCGACGCCGGGCAGGTGCCCGACTATGTGCTGGTGCGGGCCAACGGGCAGCCGCTCTACCCGCTGGTGAATCCGGTCGACGACGCGCTGATGGGCATCACCCACGTGCTCCGCGGTGAGGATCTGCTGAGCTCGACGCCACGTCAGATCGCGCTGCACCGCGCGCTGCGCGAGATCGGCATCGTCCGCGGGGAGCTGCCGGCCTATGGGCATCTCCCGCTGGTCATGGGGGAGGGGAACCGCAAGCTGTCCAAGCGCGACCCGCAGTCGTCGCTCGACCTCTACCGCCAGCGGGGGTTCCTGCCCGAGGGGCTACTCAACTATCTGGCCCTGCTGGGCTGGTCGCTCGGCAACGACCAGGAGATCTTCACGCTCACCCAGATGGCGGCGGCTTTCGACGTCTCCCGGGTGAACCCGAACCCAGCTCGCTTCGACCTCGCCAAGTGCGAGGCGGTGAACGCGACGCACCTGCGGCTGCTCGCCCCGGACGCCTTCGCCGCCAGGCTGCTGCCGTACGTGCCGGTCGACGCGTCCAGTCCGAGCGCGGACCTGCTCGCTGCGGCGGCGCCGCTGGTGCAGGAGCGGGCCACCACCCTCAGCGAGGCCGCCGACCTGCTCGGCTTCCTGTTCGTCGACGAGGAGGCATTCACCGTCGACCCGGACGACGCCGCGAAGCAGCTCGAGGACAGCGGGCTCGACATCGTCCGTACGGCCCGCTCGGCGC
>JALYQN010000316.1 GCA_030855835.1 Actinomycetota bacterium
GCGGTGCTGATCTTCAACCGCACCGCCTCCGACGCGTGCAACTCCACGTTGGGGATGAGCGTCGAGGGTGGCATCCCCACGTTCGGTGTCGCACCTCGCGGACAGGGCTACGCCATCTTCGACGAGCCGTACGACAACGCGACCTGCCTGACCGGCGACGGCACCCAGCAGGCGCCGATCGACCTCGGAGCTACCGGCGACACGTTGACCTTCTCGTCGTACTTCGACGGCTGGGGCTACGTGCACCTGTTCCGCAACAAGGGCGGCAAGATGACCGAGCTCGACACCTATGCCATTCCCGAGGCGCACGACCCCGCCTTCGCGGACGGCTTCGGTGACCTGTCGGTGCACGAGGTGGCGACCTCACAGGAGGAAGCCAACCGGCTCTACTTCTCCTACTACTCTGGCGGTTTCCGCGTCGCGGAGATCGAGAACGACAAGATTGTGGAGAAGGGCCACTACATCGACGCCAAAGGCAACAACTTCTGGGGCGTCGAGGTGTTCCAGCAGGACGGTCAGGAGTACGTCGCGGCGAGCGACCGTGACTACGGCCTGTGGATCTTCAAGTACAACGGCTGACTCAGCAGCCGTCGATCGCGGCGCAGGGAGGGTCGGTCCGTCAAGGGCCGGCCCTCGCTGCCGCCGGACGTGGTCTCAGGTGTCGATCAGGTCGGCGTCGAGCTCGTAGGCGCCCTGCACGATGAACTCCTTGCGGGGGGCGACGTCGTTGCCCATCAGCAGCTCGAAGACCTCCGCGGCCGCGTCAGCATCGTGGGCGGTGATGCGGCGCAACGTGCGCCGGCGCGGGTCCATCGTGGTCTCGGCCAGCTGGTCGGCGTCCATCTCACCCAGGCCCTTGTAGCGCTGCACCGGGTCCTTCCAGCGGACGCCCTTCTTCGCCAGCTCGGCGAGCCTGCGCTGCAGCTCGGCGTCGGAGTAGGTGTAGAGGTAGCGGTCCATCCCCTTCCTGGGGTTGGCCAGCTCGATGCGGTGCAGCGGCGGCACCGCCGAGAAGACCCGCCCTGCCAGCACCAGCTCGCGCATGTAGCGGAAGAACAGGGTCGCCAGCAGGCAGCGGATGTGCGCCCCGTCGGAGTCGGCGTCGGCCATGAAGATGATCCGCCCGTAGCGCACCTGCTCGAGGGCGAAGCCGCGGCCGGTGCCGGCGCCCACCACCTGGATGATCGAGGCGCACTCGGCGTTCTTGAGCATGTCGCCGGTGGACGCCTTCTGGACGTTGAGGATCTTGCCGCGCACCGGCAGCAGGGCCTGGTACGCCGAGTCGCGGGCCAGCTTGGCCGTGCCGAGCGCCGAGTCGCCCTCGACGATGAACAGCTCGGACCGGTCGGTGTCGGTGCTGCGGCAGTCGGCCAGCTTGGCCGGCAGCGCGCTGGACTCGAGGGCGTTCTTGCGGCGCTGGTTGTCCCGCTGCTGGCGGGCCATGATGCGGGTGCGGGCGGCGGCGACCACCTTGTCCAGCACGGCTCTGGCGGCCGCCTTGTTCGCCCGCCTGGTGGAGGCGAGAAATGCCTTCAGCTCGGCGGCGACGACCGTGCTGACGATCCTGGTCACCGCCGGAGTGCCGAGCACCTCCTTCGTCTGGCCCTCGAACTGTGGCTCGGCCAGCCGAACCGTGACCACCGCGGTGAGCCCTTCCAGCACATCCTCCTTGGCCACGTCGGGGTCGCCGCCCCGCAGCAGCCGGCTCTGCCGGAGCACCTCGTTGAGCGTGCGGGTGAGCCCGCGCTCGAAACCCACCAGGTGGGTGCCTCCCTTCGGGGTGGCGATGATGTTGACGAAGCTGCGCAGCTCGGTGTCGTAGCCCGTGCCCCAGCGCAGCGCCACGTCGACGCTCACCTCACGGTCCACGTCCTGTGGGGACATGTGGCCGGCGTCGTCCAGGACCGGCACGGTCTCGGTGAAGTGCGCGCTGCCGCGCAGTCGCAGCACCTCGGTGACCGGTTCGTCGGCGGCGAGAAAACCGCAGAACTCCGCGATGCCGCCGTCGTGGCGGAAGCGCTCCTCCCGCGGCCCCGTGCCGCCCGGGGTGGTGCGCTCGTCGCAGATCACCAGCTCGAGACCCGGCACCAGGAACGAGGTCTGACGCACCCGGGTGACCAGCTCGTCGTAGCTGACGGCCGCATCGCGGACGAACACCTGCGGGTCGGCCCAGTAGCGGATGCGGGTGCCGGTGACGCCCTTGCCGACCCGTCTGACCTTGGTCAGGCCGGGGGCGGCGGTGAAGGCGGCGCCCGGCCCGTCCCCGGCGAAGCGACCCGGCTCCCCGCGGCGGAACGAGGCCCTCCAGCGCGCGCCGCCCTTGTCCACCTCGACGTCCAGCCGGGCCGACAGGGCGTTGACCACCGAGGCACCGACTCCGTGCAGGCCGCCGGTCGCGACGTACGAGCCGCCGCCGAACTTGCCCCCGGCGTGCAGCTTGGTGAAGACCACCTCGACCCCGGACAGGCCGGTCCGCGGCTCGGTGTCGACCGGGATGCCGCGGCCGTCGTCGCGCACCTCCACCGACCCGTCGGCGTGCAGCGCCACCTCGATCCGGCCGCACGCGCCGGCCAGCGCCTCGTCGACCGCGTTGTCGATCACCTCCCACAGGCAGTGCATCAACCCGCGGGTGTCGGTGGAGCCGACGTACATGCCTGGCCGCTTGCGCACCGCTTCCAGGCCCTCCAGGACCAGCAGGTTGCGGGCGGTGTAGGCCGTGTCGATGGCGGGGCTCCGGGTGAGAGGGTCGTGGCGCAGCGGTTCCCGGGAGCCTACCCAGGGCCACCCACAAGCCCGCCCCACCGCGCCGGTCGGTTCCCGCTGCCAACCGTAAGGACGATTTGTCGGGCGTGGCGAGGCTCTGCACCCCCCAACTGGGCCCAGTATGCGAAGACCGGTCGCACGACGTGGACCGGCGAGGCAGAATCGACGGTGTGCACAGGCGTCGTGGGTCACACCCGGAAGGGCGCGATTCGGGAAGCATGGAGCATGCTTTGATGTTGGAGCCGGTATAGGTGAGGGCAGCCCGCCCTGAACCGCTCGACCGAGACGGAAGCGAGAACCCAACCGTGACAACTGCTGTTGCTCCGGGTAGAGCCCTCTCCGCCGCGGACCGTTGCGATCGCTGCGGGGCTCAGGCTTATCTGCGTGTCGAGATGCCGAGCGGCGCCGAGCTGTACTTCTGCGCCCACCACGGCCGCGAGCACGGGGACGCGCTGCGCGAGAAGGCCGCCACCATCCAGGACGAGACCGAGCGTCTTCGGGTCCGACCGTCGGTCTCATCCGGGGACAGCTGAGCAGCCCCTCCCTCCGATACCTCCGAACAGGCCCCGGGTCCACCGCCCGGGGCCTGGTCGCGTCTGGGCAGACTCCTGCGGGCACACTTTGACCGGTGCAGACGTGGGGGCTGGTGCTCGTGGCGCTGGCGATCGCCGTCGGCCTCGCGGGAGTCGTGGTCCCGGTGCTGCCCGGACTGCTGTTGGTCTGGGCTGCCGTGGCGGTCTGGGCGGTGTTCGAGGGCGGCACCGCCGCCTGGGCGCTGCTGGGGACCGTAACCGTGGTCGCTGCACTCAGCCAGATGGTCAAGTACGTGTGGCCGGGGCGGCGGCTGCACCGGGCCGGAATCCCCGACCGCACCCTGCTCCTCGGCGGCGCCGCCGGGGTCGTGGGGTTCTTCGTGCTCCCGGTGATCGGGCTGCCGGTCGGCTTCGTGGGCGGGGTCTACGCCTTGGAGCGCCGCCGGCTCACGACCCACGACGCTGCGCGACGCTCGACCGTGCATGCCGTCAAGGCGGTGGGGCTGTCCATCCTGGTCGAGTTGCTCGCCGGGCTGCTGATCGCCGCGGGCTGGCTCGGCACCGTCGTCGCCACCTGAACTTCGTGCTGCGGCGGGTCTGTCCTCAGCGCAGGCGCCGGCCGGTCTCAGTGACCGAGTAGCCGCCCAGCGCCTCCACCTGGTCGAGGAACGACCGGTTGTCCAGCAGGGCCAGCACCGGGTCGAGGATCCCGCTGGCCAGCACCGGGGCGGTGCTGACCAGGTCGTACGGCTCCCAGGTGACCGGGACCAGGTCGAGTCCGTATGCCCGGGCGGCCGCCCGGATGCCGAGGCCGGCATCGACCCGGCCGGCGGCGACCGCGGCGGCGACGGCCAGGTGGGTGTGCTCCTCGCGCCGATAGCCGTCGATCCCGGCCGGGTCCAGGTTCAGGCGAGCGAGCTCATGGTCGAGCAGCACCCGGGTGCCGGCGCCGCGTTGGCGGTTGACGTACCGGACGACGCCCTGCAGGTCCTCGACCCCGCCGATCCCGAGCGGGTTGCCGGGCGCGACGATCAGCCCCTGCTCGCGGTGCACCAACCGGATCACCACCGGCTCCCCGGCACCGCCGTCGACACCGCCGAACACCTGGTCGACGTACGGCAGGGTGTACTCCCCCGACGTGGGGTCGAGCAGGTGCGAGCCGGCCAGGTGGCACAGCCCGTCCCGGAGCGCCACCAACCCGCCGAGGGACCCGACATTCGACGACGCCAGCGACAGCAGCGGGTCCACCTGACGCAGTGCGGACGCGGCCAGGTCGAGCAC
>JALYQN010000320.1 GCA_030855835.1 Actinomycetota bacterium
CACCGGCGAGGAGTCGATCTCCATCCGCAGCCGGCTACCGGCCTCGTCGACCAGGTCGATGGCCTTGTCCGGCAGCTGGCGGCCGGGGATGTAGCGGTCGCTCAGGCTGGCCGCCGCCACCAGCGCGGAGTCGGCGATCGACACCTTGTGGTGCGCCTCGTACCGCTCCTTGAGGCCGCGGAGGATCGCGATGGTGTCCTCCACGCTGGGCTCGCCGACGTACACCTGCTGGAAGCGGCGCTCGAGGGCGGCGTCCTTCTCGATCCGCTGGCGGTACTCGTCCAACGTGGTGGCGCCGATCATCCGCAGCTCGCCGCGGGCAAGCATCGGCTTGAGCATGTTGCCGGCGTCCATCGCGCCCTCGCCGGTCGCACCGGCGCCGACCACCGTGTGGAGCTCGTCGATGAAGCAGATGACCTGCCCGGCCGAGGAGGTGATCTCCTCCAGCACCGCCTTCAACCGCTCCTCGAACTCGCCGCGGTACTTCGCGCCGGCGACCATCGCCCCAAGGTCCAGCGACACCAACCGGCGCCCGCGCAGCGACTCTGGGACGTCGCCGGCGACGATGCGTTGGGCGAGTCCCTCGACGACCGCGGTCTTGCCCACACCGGGCTCGCCGATGAGGACCGGGTTGTTCTTCGTGCGCCGGCTCAGCACCTGGACGACCCGGCGGATCTCGGCGTCCCGGCCGATCACCGGGTCGAGCCCGCCTTGCCGGGCCCGGTCCGTCAGGTCGACGCCGTACTTTTCCAGCGCCTGGTAGGTGTTCTCCGGGTCTGGGCTGGTGACCCGGCTGTTGCCGCGTACCGCCGCGAAGGCGCCGAGCAGTGCGTCGGCAGTGGCGCCAGCGGCGTCCAGAAGGTCGCGGGCCGGGCCAGCGACGGTCGCGACGCCCACCAGCAGGTGCTCGGTGGAGACGTACTCGTCGCCCATCTCCGCGGCGAGGTCTCCGGCCCGCTGCAGCACCTCGTACGTCGCGCGCGCCATCGACGGCGTGGCAACGCTGGTGCCACTGGCCCGAGGGAGCGCATCCACCGCGGCATCGGCGCGGGTGGCCAGCGAGGTGGGCTCGACCCCGGCGGCGCGCACGAGCGCGACCGGGATGCCGTCGGTCGGGGTGAGCAGCGTCGCCAGCACATGCATGGCCTCCACCTGCGGGTGGCCCGAGGCAGCGGCGCGCTGAACGGCGGCCGAGACGGCCTCCTGGCTGCGCCGGGTGAGCGTCGAGACGTCCATGGGTTGTCGTCCTCCAGCAGTCCGAGCGGGGTTCTCCGGATCCAACGCTGGCGGAGTTGAGTCGATTCCACGCAACTTCGGCGCGCAGACGGTTGGGATAGCTGCCACACCCGGATCAGCGGCGGAGCACCTGAACCTGGCAGCTGGCCTCCCCCGCGGGTACGGCCAGCCGGTGCAGCCGCAGCTCGTACGTGCCACCACTGCGCAGGTCTGGGATCGGCTGGCGCTTCCCGCCGGCGGTGTGGTCACCGGGGGCGGCAAGCACAACCGTCACCAGGTAGTCGGCCCGCGCCCCGTCGTTGGTCACGGTGCCGACCGCTGACCATTGGCCAGCGGGGTCGGGTTCACACCGGAAGTCGCTGAGCGCGTCCGGGTCCGGCGTGCCCGCAGGTCCGGGAACCGCCGGGGGCATCGCGGTGGGCGCGCGGGGCGAGCCGCCCGCGACCGGCTGGTCTGCCGCGTCGGCGCCGAGCCCGCACCCCGTCAGGAGCACGCCAGCCCATCCCCACACCAAGATCCGCGCGCTGCGCCGCTGCACGAGCCGATCCCAGCACGTGGCGTCGTCAACTGGCCCTGCGAAACGCCCACTCACGCGAGTGAAACCGCACTGACCCAGTAGCGCTGCCGGATCAGCCGCGGCGCCAGACGACCACCTGGCCGGTCCGGCGAGACACCGGCACCGGCAGGTTGGGGGATGACGGTGGTGGGCCGAGGGCGTCCGCGGCGAGCCGTGCCGCCAGCTCCGCCTCGAGGTCGGCAACGCGCTCCCGCAGCACCAGCACCTGCCGTTCGAGCTGCAGCACCCGGCGGACCCCCTCGAGACCCAGCCCCTCGGCCGTGAGCCGGGCGACAGCGCGCAGCGCGTCGAGGTCGTGCAGCGAGTACCGCCTGCCGCCGCCGCCGCTGCGCCCGGGCGTCACCAACCCCAGCCGGTCGTATGTACGCAGCGTCTGCGGGTGCATGCCGGTCAGCTCGGCGGCGACGCTGATCACGAATACCGGGATGTCCGGCGCCGGGGGGCCGGCCACCGGGTCACCCGGGCGACGGGTCGGGTCGATCATGCCGGGTTCCCGGTGGCGAACAGGGCGGCGCGGGGGTCGGTGCCGCCGCGGGCGACCCGGTACGCCTCGAGGGCCTGGCGAGCCTGGTCGGTCAGCGTGCCGGGGACCTGCACCTCGACGGTCACCAGCAGGTCGGCGGCGGTTCCGTCCCGCCGCCGGGAACCCTTGCCTCGGGCCCGGAAGGTGCGGCCGGACGGGGTGCCAGCCGGGATCTTCAGGCTCACCGGGCTGCCGTTGAGGGTCGGCACTGCGATGGTGGCGCCCAGTGCGGCCTCGTCGAGCGTGATCGGGACCGACACGGTGAGGTTGTCGCCGCTGCGTCCGAACAGTCGGTGCTGGGCGACGTGCACGCTGACGTACAGGTCGCCGGACGGCCCACCGTGCTCCCCGGACGCACCCTTGCCGCGCAACCGGATGCGCTGTCCGTCCTTCACACCGGCAGGGATCCGCGCCTGCATGGTGTTCGACGACTGACCGCGCCCGGACCCATGGCACGTCGGGCACGGATCGTCGACCACCATGCCGCGTCCCCGGCAGGCGGCGCACGGCTCGGTCATCGCGAACAGGCCACCGGTGGCGCTGGCCTGCATGCCGGTGCCCTCGCAGTCCGGGCACACCCGCGGCACCGTGCCCGCCCGGGCTCCCGTGCCTCGGCAGTCGCGGCAGGCGGCGTCACTGGTGGTGCGCAAAGTGACCGTCACACCCGCAACCGCCTGCTCGAAGCCGATGCTGGCCTCGGTCTCCACGTCGGCCCCCCGCCGGGCACCTGAGGAGGTACGGGTGCGTACGCCGCCGCCGAACAGACCGCCGAGCAGGTCGGAGATGTCGAAGGCGCCGGCGCCCCCCGGGGCGCCACCTGCGTACCGGAATCCGCCGGGTCCACCCGGACCGCCGACACCAGCACCGAACAGGCTGCGCTGGTCGTCGTACTCCTTGCGCTTGTCGGGCGAGGACAGCACCGAGTGGGCCTCGGAGATCTGCTTGAACCGCTCCTCGGCGCCGGTGTCACCGGGCCGGGAGTCGGGGTGGTTGGCTCGCGCCAGGCTGCGGTAGGCCTTCTTGATGTCGTCGGCCGAGGCGTCCTTGGACACCCCCAGGACGCGGTAGAAGTCCTTGCCCCTCCAGTCGCTGCTCACCGTGGCTCACCTCCCTCAGTCCCGTGCGCGGTGGTCTTCGGCGCTTCAGTCGGTCGCTGTCAGTCGGTCTCTGTCAGTCGGTCTCTGTCAGTCGTTGTCGTGCTGTTCGTCGGTCCGCGGCTCGGTGGCTGCGTCGCTGTCGGTCGGGCCTGTCGCGGACCCGTCCCCCACGTGATCCCCGGTGTGGTCTGCAGCGTGATGTCCGGTGCGGTCCACGGTGTTGGCCACCGAGTCGTCGCCGGGGTGGTCCACTGGGTGGTCCACCGCCAGTGGCGGTGGCTCGGAAACCGCCACCCGGGCCGGGCGCAGCACCCGGTCACCCACCCGGTAGCCGGGCTGCAGGATCGCGTGCGCGGTCGGCCCGTCGACAGCGTCGGAGTGCTCGTGCATCAGGGCTTCGTGCACCCGGGGGTCGAACCGCTCCCCCGGCTCGCCGAACCGCTGCAACCCCAGACCATCCATCGTCCGGTCGAGCGAGTCCGCCACAGCCTTGAACCCGCCGGTGAGCTCGCCGTGCTGGCGAGCCCGGTCGACGTCGTCGAGCACCCCGAGCAGCGCGGCCAGCACCGCGGCGGTGGCGCTGTCGCGGACGACCTGCCGGTCGCGGTCGACCCGCCGCTTGTAGTTGATGTACTCGGCCTGCAGGCGCTGCAGGTCGGCGGTGCGCTCACCGAGCTGGCGGACCAGGTCGGCGGTGACGTCGCCCTCCGGTGCCGGATCAGCCGGCAGCTCCTCCGAGGAACCGGCGGTGCGCGCAGTGCCAGCGGGGTCGGCGGGGACCGCGTCACCGTCGGGCGGTTCGACTGCTTCGACGTCGACGACCGGCGCGCCGGCCCGGCCGGGCTCCCCCTGGTCCGGGGG
>JALYQN010000324.1 GCA_030855835.1 Actinomycetota bacterium
GCGGTGCTCAGCGCGGTGCTCAGCGCGGCGGCAGCTGCCGTGACAAGCAGACGCGGGTACCGCGACGAGGCGGAGCGGGGCATGAGGATCCTCACGGGCCGAAGGCACGCGGGGGATCACGTACACACCGATCGTCACTTCGGCACCCCCGCTTCGCGGCCGGTCCGCCCGCAACTCCACCCGTTGGGATGCGGCCGGGTCAGCCGTTCGGTCCCTTGACACCGGGCAGCGGTCAGAGCTCCCCGCCCTCGCCGTCCTCGTCGTTGTCACCGTCCGCGTCGTACTTGAGGTAGTGCACGGCATCCTGCACCGGCCCGTCGAACCCGAGCCGGCCGTCCTCGAGAACCAGGGCCCGTTCGCACAGACGCTTCACCTGGGTCGTGTTGTGGCTCACGAACACGATCGTGCGCCCTTCGTCGCGCACCTGCTTGATCCGTCGGATGCACTTCTTCTTGAACGGTGGGTCGCCGACCGCGAGCACCTCGTCGATGATGAAGATGTCGGAGTCGGCCGACACCGCGACGGAGAAGCCGAGCCGGGCGAACATGCCCGACGAGTAGCGACCCACCGGGGTGTCCAGGAACCGCGAGATGTCGGCGAACTCGACGATGCCGTCGAACTTGCGGGCCACCTCGGACTCGCCCATCCCGAGGATGGCGGCGTTGAGGTAGATGTTCTCCCGACCGGTCAGCTGCGGGTGGAAGCCGGAGCTGACCTCGATCAGGCCGGCGATCCTGCCCCGGGTCAGCAGCTGGCCGCGGTCGGGGCGCAGCACCCCGGAGATCAGCTTGAGCAAGGTCGACTTCCCCGAGCCGTTCAGCCCCATGAGCCCGATCGACTCGCCCTGGTTGATGGTGAACGACAGGTCGTCCAACGCCAGGAAACTCGGGTTGACCGCACCCTTGCGGCTGCGGGTGATCCGCTGCTTGAGGGTGCGCGCGTTCTGCATGATGAAGTGCTTCGACACGTGCTCGGCAACCACGGACTCGCTCATCGGCTCAGAGCTTCTCGGCGAAGCCGTGCTCGAGCCGCGAGAAGATCAGCTGCGCCACGCCGACCAGGGCGATGCAGCAGACCAGCATGATGCCGCCGCGCAGCATCAGGTCGTCGGGCATGAAGCCAGTGGTGTCCTCCTCGACGGACGGGATCCAAAACGCGCGCTGGTTGAGCAGCACAGCGATCGCGACCGGGTTGGCGAGGTAGACCTGCTCCCAGACCGTTCCGCCGAGCAGGTCCTCGACGAACTCCCACGGGTACAGCTGCGGTGCGGACCACAGCACCATCATGGAGATGGTCTCCACGAAGTTGCCGATGTCGCGGAACGACACGTTCAGCGCGCTGAAGGTCAGCGCCACCGCGAGCGAGATCGTCACCATGATGGCAATCCCCAGCAGCGCGGCCGCGATCGCGGTCGGGTCCGGCGACCAGCCAACGAACAGGCAGGCCACCACCAGCACCGCGTACTGAGGCACCATGTGGTACGTCGTCACCATCACCGATGCCACCGGGAACATCTCCCGCGGCACGTTCATCTTGCGGACCAGGGACTTGTTCTTGACCACCGACTTGGTGCCGGCGTTCAGCGTCTCGGTGAAGAACTGGACCATGATCATCGCGGTGAAGATGTGCAGCGCGAACAGCGGGATGTTGTCGCGCAGCTGAAGCAGGACACCGATGACGAAGAAGTACATCGAGAACCGGATCAACGGCTTCATGTACGACCAGCCAAGCCCGAGCAGAGAGGCCTGGTAGCGGACCCGCAGCTCCTTCTGCACCAGCAGCTTGAGCAGGTAGCGCCGCCGGAAGACGCCGAACAGCCCGGTGGTGTCGCCGGGAGGCCGCAGCGGGCCCAGCGGCTGGGGCGGCCCGACCGCCGCCTGGGTCACGCGTCCACCCCGCCGCTCTCGAGCCGCTCACCCCGGGTGAAGTGCGGGACTAGCCGATTGTCGTACATGGACATCGCCGCGCCGATGGCCATGTGCATGTCGAGGTACCTGTAGGTGCCCAGCCGGCCGCCGAACAGCACGTCCGGCTCCTTCTTGGCCCGGTCGCGGTACTGCAGTAGCCGGGAGCGGTCCTCCGGGGTGTTGACCGGGTAGTACGGCTCGTCGTCCGGTCCGGCGAAGCGGGAGTACTCCCGCTGTATGACTGTCCGGTCGTCGGGGTACCGTACGCCCCGCTCGGGGTGGAAGTGCCGCGGCTCGATGATCCGGGTGTACGGGACGTCCTCGTCTGCATAGTTCATCACCGAGGTGCCCTGAAAGTCGCCGACCGGCTCAACCGAGGTGTCCAGGTCGATGGTGCGCCACGACAGCCGTCCCAGCTCGTTGTCGAAGTACGCGTCCACCGGCCCGGTGTAGACGACCGGCACGTTGCCCACGATGTCGTCGCGGTGGTCGAAGAAGTCCGTGTCGAGCCGCACCTCGATGTTGTCGTGGTCACCCATCTGCTCCAACCAGGCGGTGTAGCCGTTGGTCGGCAGGCCCTCGTGGGTGTCGTTGAAATAGCGGTTGTCGAAGGTGTAGCGCACCGGCAGCCGGGAGATGATCTCGGCCGGAAGCTCCTTCGGGTCGGTCTGCCACTGCTTGGCGGTGTAGCCGCGGATGAACGCCTCATACAGCGGGCGCCCGATCAGTGAGATCGCCTTCTCCTCCAGGTTCTTGGCCTGCCCGCTCTCGATCTCACCTGACTGGTCGATGACGAGCGCACGCGCCTCGGTCGGGCTCATCGCCCGGCCGAAGTACTCGCACACGGTGGCCAGGTTGATCGGCATCGGATAGACGCGGCCCCGGTACGTGGTGAACACCCGGTGCGAGTACCCGGTGAACGAGGTGAAGCGCCGGACGTAGTCCCACACCCGCTCGTTGGAGGTGTGGAACAGGTGCGCGCCGTACTGGTGCACCTCGATGCCGGTCTCGGGGTCCGGCGCGGAGTACGCGTTGCCGCCGATGTGTGGGCGCCGGTCGAGGACGAGGACCTTCAGACCCAGCTCGCGGGCACACCGCTCGGCGACGGTGAGGCCGAACAGGCCGGAGCCGACGACGACGAGGTCGGTGTTCACGCTGTGGGTCTCCCTGTGGTGTGGCGGCCTGTGGTCTGGCGGCGCACGGGCCGCATGGAAGTCTAGTGATCAGGTGGTGTCGGCCAGCCGCGGCGCGCGATCAGCCGCCGGTACGCCAGCCGCCGCACCCGCGTCGGCAGCAGCCGGTAGCCACCGCGAATCGCGACGTTTCGGACGAACTGGGCGCGAGTGGTGATCCCGAGCTCGCGGAACCGCCGCTGCAGCGCGATCTCCGAGCGCAGCAGGTCGCGCCCACCGCGCCGCGAGTATGCTCCCGCCCCGATCCGGTAGTACACGAGCGGTTCGGCCACGTTGGCCGGCTCGGCGCCCCCGGCGAGCATTCGCGCGAACAGCAGGTAGTCCTCCATCAG
>JALYQN010000343.1 GCA_030855835.1 Actinomycetota bacterium
GCGCCGAGAAGGGCGACCGCCACGACGGCGGCACGGACCGGGGGGCGTCTGGCGGCCTCTCCGAGGCCAGAGCGAAGGACAGCGAGATAGCCAGGCTCGACCGTTGCGTCGTCCAACTCCACGCCGACGTTGATCGGGCGCACCTCGGGCAGGCGCGTCGCCACGAACGCCGCGCCCAAGCAACAGGCCACGCTCACCCACCCCACCAGGTCGTAGCCGCCGGTGGAGTACAGGACGGTCGCCGCGGCCGCTGCGGGGATCTGGGAGAGCAGACCGACCGACGAGACGCGCCCGTAGATGCGCGGGTAGTGCTCCTGCACGTCGGCGTCCGCCATTGTGTCGTAGAGCAGCGCCTCCAGGGCACCGGAGCCGAGCGCGCCTCCGAGACCCCACAGCACGAAGCCCATGGCAAAGGCCGGATAACCGGGGACGGTGATCCACAGGACGTAGCCGGCGGCTTGGAGTACGCCAGCCGCAACCAGCGCACCGCGACGGCACCAGTGATCGGCAAGGGCGCCCGTCGGCACCTCGGCCACGATGCCGACCACGGACCAGATGATGAATAAGGTCGAGATCTGGGCACCGGACAACCCGGCATCGGCGAAGAGCAACGCGTACAGCGGGTAGATCGGGATCGTGTCGGCCAGTGCGGCCCACCCGACCGACAGCCGGGCAAGCCGGCGAATCTCAGGAGGCAGTGCAGGTCAATGTCGTTGCATGAGGCAATGATACTCACCTGCTCAGCTGACGCGCCCGGCAATTACGCTGCCCGCCCCCGCCCATGCGGGACACTTCACCCGTGAGTGGATCGATCATCGGCATCCGGCCTGTGCTTGCCCTGGCTGCGGCCCTCGTGGTCGTCGGTGTCGGCGGATGTGGCGTAGGAGCGGGAGATCCCGAGAAGTCCGACGGCGCGACGAAGTCTCCTGACCCGCCGCGCCCGGGGCAGGTCGCAGCGCCCGACGACCTCGACGACTTCGTGTGCGTGCAGAACTCCAGCGGGACGTGGAGCGCCAGCGGCACCCTTACCAACGCCACGAGGAAGCCGGTGGACTACCGGGTGACCGTCGTCGTCACCGAAGGCGAGGAGGGTCCGGCCAAGGCGCGACGCCAGGTCGTGACGGGCGTGGCACCGGACTCACCGACGGCCTTCCGGATCGAGCGCGTACCCGCCGCAGCGACCGCGACGGCGACGTGTCGCGTCCAGGTGCTCCGCCTGCGCCCCGACGCCAACCGCACGGCAACCCCTCTCGCTGAGACTTACGCACCCTTGTTCACAAGGCGGCGTGTCGTGCCGAAATCGTAAGTCCCACATGGGCTGGGGTAAGTCTCAGCGTGAGGGGTGATTGCCCTCCGGGGTGATGGCCTCAGCCGCGTGCGATACGGAGCATGTCGTCGCGTGAGACGACCTTGGTGCGCTCGCGGCCGTCAGCCTCGCCGAGTGCGATCTCGTGCGAGTCGAGCCTTTCCCAACCCGCCCAGGTGGTGTAGTCCAGGCCGCGCTCGTCGAGGTGGCTGACGAACGCCGCGCGCGTAGGCTGGTCGGGAGCGGACAGGTCGTCGACGTCGGCGAGCAGCAGCTGAACCGTTTGCGCCGCGTCGGACTTGGTGTGGCCGATCAGCCCGACCGGGCCGCGCTTGATCCAGCCGGTGACGTACGCGCCGGGCAACGGTGCGCCGTCGATGTCGATGACCCTGCCGCCGTCGTTGGGGACGAGGCCGGCGGTGCCGTCGAACGGGATGCCTGCCAGGTTGTGCGACAGGTAGCCGACGGCACGGTAGACCGCTTGGACCTCCCAGTCGATGAGCTCGCCGGTGCCCCGGACGTTTCCGTCGCCGGTCAGCTCGGTCACCTCCGTACGCAGGCCCTCGACCCTGTCCGTACCGAGCACCTCGACCGGCGCCTGGCAGAAGTGGAGGTGGACGCGGTGCGGGCAGCCGTCGGGATCGGCGGCCACGTAGTTCTGCAACGTCCTGACGACGAGCTTGACCGACTTGGAGGCTCTGATCGTGTCCATCGAG
>JALYQN010000350.1 GCA_030855835.1 Actinomycetota bacterium
GCCAGCATGGATCCACGAGTACAACCATCACCGGCCCCACTCGGCCATCGGCAAACACTCACCGATCACACGGTTGAACAACCTGGCTGGGCATCACAACTAGGCAGCCGCCAGGACGACGGAGCGCGGCCAGGACGTCGAGACGATCGAGCGGCTGCGGAGCCACCGGGTTGGCCAGCGTGTCGTCGGCGACGACTGCTACCGCGACCGCCTCGAACCGTTCGTGGTCACCGTCACGCTTCTGCTCGAGGCGGACGCTGGCTCGTCGACAGGACCGCGCTGTCATGATGACCCGCTCGGACGCCCCCGTATTGGCCGAGATTGGCCATCTCGGTCGATGACACCGCGGGAACCGTCGCGCTGGCCGGCACCACCACCCCCGTCGCCGCCTCGACAATACTCGGCTGCACGCCCTCGAAGTCGCCATCGCGTACCGCCCGCATCTCTACCCCGGCACCCCCGACCCTGATGGTTCCTGGCCGCTGGTCGTGCACCCCGACGGGGGGGTCGAGTTCAGGATCGCGAACGATTGCGACTAAGCAGGTTCCGGGCGGCCAAACTACTCGATCGCCGCGGTCACTGTGATCAGCTTGGTCGCCGCTAGCCTCGCGTCAAGATTCTGTGATGTGCCTGTAGGTGCTACCCGCATGAAGCCCCGGCCCGCTCTGCTGGATCTGGTAGCTCGGGACGTACTTGCGGCTAGTGCGCTAGGCGGCTGTCGCTGCGACGGCCGACGAAGAAGCCGAACACGATGCCGAGCACGCCCAGGGTCAGGTGTATGAGGTTGTCCAGCACGGTCTCGTACTCACTTGGCAGTAGCCCGAACATGTCTGGCACGAAGATTCCGAGCACGCCCACTATCAGGTAGACGATGCCCAGCCCACCCACTACCGAGCGGACGGCGCTGCCAGAACCGCGGAAGCCCACCGCAGCCATCAAGCCGCCGGTGACCAGGTGCACGATGTCCTCGGCGATGTCGATGTTGAGGACGCCCAACAGCGACTGTTCCCCCAGTACCAGACCTCCGACACCGATAAGCACGATGATGACTCCTACGACCTTGGCGTAGGTGCGCACATCCATGCCGACTCCTCCCGCGCTCTGGTTGCAGTGTGATCGACGCGGCCGGTCGGGTCAATCGCCGAGCGTCCCCGCGTGGCTAGCCCGAGGCTCTCACTGGCACTCGCGGCTGAGGCGTGTTGAGCAACTGAAAAGTGCCCGCTGAGCTGCAACGATGTGGGGCTTTGTCAAGGATTCCGGACAGTCGCTCGGTGATCTTCAATGGTTACGCGGCCTTGGTCGTCGCGTGGGGTCTGGTACTCGTCGAGGTCTACGGCGGGGGTCTTGTATGTAGCCTCTTGAGCTGTGCAGCCTGGTTCGGTTGTAGACCACCTCGATGCACCGGCGACGGCGAACCGGGCGCGGGTGGCGAACTTGTACCGGCGGTACCGGCGCAGCGGTTGAACCGGGCGGCGGTGGGCCGGGGACTGTGGTGCGAGACCGGAGTTCCATTGACGGCGTTCAGTCTTCCGTATACATCGTCGTGTAGCTGGCGCCGGCGTCCGTCGAGCGAACCACCGTTCCGCCGGCCAGCGCCACGAACACCTGGCTGCCGGCCGCGGTCAGCGCCTCGGGCTGACCCTCGACGCTGGCCCGCTGCTGCCACGACTGGCCGCCGTCGTCGCTGACGTACGTCGCCCCGTCCGGGGCCGCGCCCACCAGCACCGAGTCGTCGGTCCAGCTGACCAGCTGCAGCAGCGGTGCGCCTTCCATCGGTGCGAACGACCGGCCGCCGTCGGTGCTGAGCGCCAGCCCCTGTTCGGTGGTCGCAATCAGCGTGTCGGGGTCAGACGGGCTGACCGCGAAGTCGGCCAGCGGCAACGAGCCACGGGTCTCCCAGGTCACCCCACCCTGGCTGACCATCAGGGCGCCGGCGTTGTACCCGTACACCAGGCCGTGCCTGGCCTCCAGCGCATGGAAGTCGGCGTCCCCCTCCAACGACACGGTGGCCCAGGTCTGGCCGCCGTCGGTGCTCTCGATCAGTCCGAGGTTGGCCGGGCCGTCCTGGTCCGCGCCGGGGTGACCGCTGGCCAGGTAGTGCTCGGGTCCGACGACGGTGAACCCCATGAAGTCCTGCACCCGATCGGCCACCCGACTCGCTTCGCCGTCTTCGCTGATGCGGATCAGGCCGTAGTGCGTGCC
>JALYQN010000358.1 GCA_030855835.1 Actinomycetota bacterium
CGCACGCACAGCGCGCCCTCCACGTCCGGGTCGCACCTGTTCCCGTCCGGGTCGAGCACCTGGATGTCCCATCCGGGCACAGGCACCGTCGGAGAGCCGGGTTTGACCTCCATCGGCTCCAGCCCGCGCAGGTTGGCAGCCATCGGCCACCCGCTCTCGGTCTGCCACCAGTGGTCGATCACCGGTACGCCGACGGTGTCGGCTGCCCAGTGATAGGTGTCCGGGTCGAGCCGCTCCCCGGCGAGGAACAAGGTGCGCAGTGACGACAGATCGTGGTCGCCCAGGTGCTTGCCCTCCGGGTCTTCCTTCTTGATCGCGCGGAACGCGGTCGGCGCCGTGAACAGGGCGCTCACGCCGTGCTCGGCGACCACCCGCCAGAACGCCCCCGCATCGGGCGTACCCACCGGCTTGCCCTCGTACAGCACCGAGGTGGCGCCCACGAGCAGCGGCCCGTACACGATGTAGGAGTGGCCAACGACCCAGCCCACGTCGGAGGCGGTCCACCACACGTCGCCCGGCGAGACACCGTAGACATTCGGCATAGACCATGCCAACGCAACCGCATGACCGCCGTTGTCGCGGACAATGCCCTTGGGCTTGCCGGTGGTGCCCGACGTGTAGAGCACGTACAACGGGTCGGTCGCGGCGACCTCGACGCACTCCGCGGGCTCGCTCCGCCCGGCCTTCATCGCCAGGTCCCAGTCGACGTCACGCCCCTCGACCATCGTCGCCTCCGCCTGCGGACGCTGCAGCACGATGCAGTGGTCCGGCTGGTGCGAGGCTCGCTCCAGCGCCTTGTCGATCATCGGCTTGTACTTCACGACCCGGCTCGGCTCGATCCCGCAGGAGGCAGCGACGAGAACCTTCGGCTGGGCATCGTCGATGCGGATGGCCAGCTCGTTCGGGGCGAACCCGCCGAACACGACGGAGTGGACGGCGCCGAGGCGGGCACTCGCCAACATCGCGACCACCGCCTCCGGCACCATCGGCATGTAGATGATCACCCGGTCGCCCTTCTCGACCCCGAGTCCGCGCAAGACGCCGGCGAACGCCGCCACCTGCTCGGTGAGCTGGGCGTACGTCAGGGTGCGCCGCGTCTCGGCCATCGGGCTGTCGTAGACGATCGCCGCCTGGTCGGCCCGGCCGCCAGCCACGTGCCGGTCGAGGGCGTTGAAGCAGGTGTTCAGGGTCGCGCCGGGGAACCACCGGTAGAACGGCGCACTCGAGTCATCGAGTACCTGCTGGGGCTTTGTGATCCAGCTGATCGCCTCGGCCTGCTCGGCCCAGAAGCCCTCCGGGTCCTCGATGCTGCGGCGGAACGTCTCGGCATAAGTAGGCATGCACCCAATGAAACCTGTTGCGGGCCTGGGCGGCGACCCGGCAGCCTGAGATCGAGCACACACCCGCACCGAGCGAAAGGGGGCGTCCCGATGTCGACCACGACTCGTGGGCAGGTCCGTCCGCCCTCTCCCCTCTCGCTTGGAGCACCCGCGCATGACTTCCACATCCTCACCCGCTGACTTCAGCTTCTCCTTCCAACCCGTCGACGAGAACCTCGGCATCCACCAGCGCTGGTCCACCTGGCTGTCGGTGGAGCGGAGCGCACGAGGACCCGAACCCCGCCCCGACTGGCTGGTCACCGACGACTCCGCCGTCGACACCGAGCTCGGCGTGCTCAAGGGTGGCAAGGAGGCCGACGTCCACCTGCTGCACCGTGCCTCCCGCACCGGTCCGGACCGGGCGGTGGTGATGGCCGCCAAGCGGTACCGCACGCACGAGCACCGCACGTTCCATCGCAGCACCGCCTACACCGAGGGCCGGCGACCGACCCGCAACACGCGCGACGCGCGGGCGATGGCCAAGGGCACCGCGCACGGACGGGCGGTCTCCTCCGCCCACTGGGCGCACGCCGAGTGGGCGGCGCTGACCACACTGTGGTGCGGCGGGCTGCCGGTTCCGTACCCGGTGCAGATCGACGGCACGGAGATCCTGATGGAGTACGTGAGCGTCGACGGCGCGGCCGCGCCGCGCCTTGCGCAGAGCCGTCCCGACGCCGACCTGCTCGGGTCCTACGAGCGGCAGCTGTGGGAGGCGATGCTCGCGCTGGCCCGGCGCGGCTGGGCGCACGGCGACCTGTCGGCCTACAACGTGTTGGCGCAGGGCGAGCGGCTGGTGCTCATCGACCTGCCCCAGGTGGTGGACGTGGTGGCGAACCCGCAGGGCCTCGACCTGTTGCAACGGGACTGCCGCAACGTCTGCCAATGGCTGCGCGGCAAGGGCGCCGACGTCGACGAGGACGAGTGGTTCGGCGAGCTGGTCGCCGAGGTATTCACCCGCTGAGGGGTCAGCCACCCCGACAGGCGTGCCGGCGGTGGTCGACGTCGAGACGATTCTGGTCAGGCACCTGGCGGCTCGAGGGCCGTGCGCCGCTCCGGTGCGGCGGGCTCGGGGGCGCCGGGCTCGGGGGCGGCGGCGAGCTGACCGCAGGCGCCGTCGATGTCCTGGCCGCGGGTGTCGCGCACGGTGGTCGGCAC
>JALYQN010000369.1 GCA_030855835.1 Actinomycetota bacterium
CCGGTGCCGCAGCAGGGCGATGACCACAGCGGTGAGGTCGGCCGCGGTGGCGGTGTTGTGCAGGCCGGCGTCCCCGGCGCGGGTGTCCTGGATCCCCCTGCGCAGCCTGGACCTGGTGGCGCCGACCCGGTCGTAGACGGCGTTCACCGCCCCCAAGCCGACGGCGTCCATGAGCAGGTTGGTCGCCAGGTTGCTGGAGTGGGCGAGCGAGCGCCCGACCAGCCACCACACCGGAACGCTGTGACCCAACCGCGCCCACGGCTGGTCGTCGCTGTCGTAGTCCCGCGTCACCTCGTACGGGCGGCCGTCGGCGAGCGACGCGAACCGGGCCCGCACCGCGAGCGGGGTGTCGAGGTCGAGCCGCCCATCCTCCACCGCCCGCAGCACCGCGACGGCCAGCGGCAGCTTCAGCGTGCTCGCCGCATGGTGCACGGTGTCCGCGTTCCGGGTCAGCCAGGGGGTGCCGTCGAGTGCCCCCAGCCAGACGGACAAGACGGTGCCGTCCCGACCGGCCAGGTCGTCCAGCGCGGCAGTGACCGTCGCGGCAGCCCGTCCGGCGGCTCGTGTGCGAGTGCTCAGGTGAGGTCGCCCGGGTCGCGGACGAAGGTCCGGTCCGCGCGCAGTGCCCGGTTGGCGACCCAGGTGATGGCCCACAGCCCGATGCCGATGGCCAGCAGGATGCCGGCGATCTCGTACAGCTTGGTGACGGTCCCGGAGAACGGCGTGGCCAGGTAGGCGCAGGCGAGCGCCCCGATCACCGGCAGGGCCGTGGGGGCGACGAAGTGGTCGTGGTCGACCCGGTCCCCACGCAGCACCAGGACGCTCACGTTGACGACCGTGAAGACCGCCAGCAGCAGGAGTGCCGTGGTGCCTCCCAGGGTGGACACGCCCGTCTCGCTCAGTGTGTTGGCGTAGCTGATGAGGCCGAAGGAGATCGCGGTGGTGAACAAGATCGCGGCCCAGGGCGTGCGCCGTCCTGGGTGCACCTTGTCGAGGAAGGTGGGGAGCACGTGCTCCTTAGCCATCCCGTACAGCAGCCGGCTCGCCATCAGCATGTTGATCAGCGCCGAGTTGGCCACCGCGACCATCGAGATGAAGGGGAAGAGGTCGGCGACCGGCAGGTCGGGCGCACCGACCTTCACGACCTCGAGCAGGGGCGTGTCGCTGTTGGACAGACGTCCGACCGGAACCGTCGCCACGGCCGCGATCGAGATCAGCACGTAGATCAGGCCGGTGATCGACAGGCCGGTGAGCATCACCTTCGGGAAGATCCGAGACGGGTCCTTGGTCTCCTCGGCCATGTTCACCGAGTCCTCGAACCCGACCATGGCGAAGAACGAGAGCGACGTCGCGGTGGTGATGGCCAGGAAGACACTCTTGTCCCCGGCGGTCTCGAAGGCGACGACCGCCCCGAAGTCGGCATCGCCCTGGACGACGACCCAGAACCCGACCAGGATCACCAACAGCAGGCCGGTCAGCTCGATCAGCGTCAGTACCACGTTGGTCCGCACGCTCTCGCCGACCCCGCGCAGGTTGACCGCGGCGACCAGCAGCATGAACCCGAGGGCGACGACCAGCACGCCGCCGCTGCCGACGCCGAACCCCAGCGAGAACCCGGCGTCGAGGTTGGCGGCGAACGCGAGCGACGCGGTCGAGGCGGAGGTGATGCCGGACGCCATCACGGTGAAGCAGATCATGAACGTGAAGAAGTGGATGCCGAACGCCTTGTGCGTGTACAGCGCGGCACCGGCGGCCCTCGGGTACTTGGTCACCAGCTCGAGGTAGGAGAACCCGGTGAGGGTGGCGACCGCGAACGCGACCAGGAACGGTGCCCAGGCGGCTCCGCCGACCTCACCGGCCACGTCACCGGTGAGCGCGTACACCCCGGTGCCGAGGATGTCCCCGACGATGAACAGCAGCAACAGCTTCGGGCCCAGCACCCGCTTCAGCTCGGTGCGCTCCTCCCCGGACTCGGTCCGGGTGTCACCCATGCTGCTGGCGCCAGAGTCGCTCATAGGCAGACACTGTCGAC
>JALYQN010000373.1 GCA_030855835.1 Actinomycetota bacterium
CCACGACTTCCGGCCGGCGCAGGTGCTGCTGGACGCGGGCGGCGTCGGGTTCATCGACTTCGACGGCGCCTCGATGGCCGAGCCCGGCCTGGATCTCGGCAGGTTCCGCGCCAAGCTGCGCGACATCGGGATCTCCGCACTGACCGGCAGCGGTCGGCCACTGTCGGGTGAGCCGCTCGCGGCCAACCTGCGCCTGCTCGACGAGCTGTGTGACCAGTTCCTGGTCGCGTACGAGGCGTACGCCCCGGTCTCGCGATCGCGCGTCCTGCTCTGGGAGTCGTGTGACCTGCTCACCGCGATGCTGCACGCCTGGACCAAGGTCCGGCTGCTGCGGTTGGAGCCTCGGATGGCGGTGCTGCTGCATCAGCTGGGGACGAGCGCACTCGCTCGTACCGACTGAGCTCATTACCAGTCGGAACTGCCTGACCACCCGAAATGACTATCCGGATACCCACCCAGTTCGTCATTTCCGTCCTTGGAAACTGAGCGGACCCTGAGGACGCCGGGAATTTCTCACAGGCAACCCTCTCTCGAGGCGGTGCGCGATGACGTGGTTGGTGGATGCGAGCCTGAGGTTCCGACGGCTGATCTTGGCCGTGGCCGCGGGCGTCCTCGTGGTGGGTGTCATCCAGGTCGGGAACACCTCGACTGACGCGCTGCCGGAGTTCAGCCCGCCGATGGTCGAGGTGCAGACCGAGGCGCTGGGGCTGTCTGCCGAGGAGGTCGAGCAGCTCATCACGGTGCCGCTCGAGCAGGACCTGCTCGCCGGCGTGCCCTTCCTCGAGTCGATCGAGTCGACGTCGATGCCCGGCCTGTCCTCGGTCGTCATGGTCTTCGAACCGGGCACCGAGCTGCTGGACGCCCGGCAGGTCGTGCAAGAACGCCTGACTCAGGCGGTCGGCGTGGCCGGGCTGCCTGACGTGTCCAGACCGCCGCAGATGATCCAGCCGCTGTCGTCGAACAGCCGGGTCGCGATGTTGAAGCTGTCGTCGAAGGACCTGACCCCGATCGAGGTGTCGGTCCTCGCGCGCTGGGTGATCGGCCCGCGGCTGTTGAGCGTTCCCGGTGTCGCCAACGTCGTGACCTGGGGCAACCGTGAGCGGCAGCTGCAGGTGCACGTCGACCCGGCTCGGCTCGCCGCCAACGGCGCAACGTTGGAGCAGGTCGTGCGGACCGCGGGCAACGCGCTCGAGGTCTCACCGCTGTCGTTCCTGGAGGCCTCCACGCCGGGCACCGGCGGGTTCATCGACACCCCCAACCAGCGGTTGAACATCTTCCACGAGCAGGCCATTAAAACCGCTGACGAGCTGGCCCAGGTGCCGCTGGAGGGTGCCGGCGCCCGCGGCGGCGGCGGCACCGGCTCGGCCACCCTCGGCGACGTCACCGACGTGGTCGAGGACCACCAGCCGCTGATCGGCGACACCGCCTGCGCCGGCGGCGAGGACTGCCTGCTGCTGGTGGTCGAGAAGTTCCCGGACGCCAATACCGTCGAGGTCACCGAGGGCGTCGAGGACGCGGTGGCGGCGCTGCAGCCGGGTCTCGCCGACATCACGTTCGACTCGTCGATCTACCGGCCGGCGTCGTTCGTCGAGTCGTCGTTCTCCAACCTGGGCTGGGCACTGCTCGCCGGTGCGCTACTCCTGCTCATCGGCCTGTACGCGTTGTTCTGGGACTGGCGCCGGTGGCTGACCAGCGTTGCCGCGATTGCGGTGTCGTTCGCGGCGGCCGTCGTCGTCCTCCAGCTGCTTGGCACCACGGTCGACCTGATGGTTACCGCCGGACTCGTGGTCGGCCTGAGCGTCGTTGTGTCCGACGCCGTGCTGGACGTGGACGCCGTCGCGCGGCGGCTGCGCCGCCGCGAGTCGAACGGGCACAAGTCCGGGTGGCAGATCGTCGTCGAGTCGGCCGCTGAGGTTCGCCGCTCCGTCCTGTACGCGGCCCTGGTGGTCGCCGCCGCCTCGTTGCCGCTGTTCTTCCTCGACGCCGAGGGCGGCGCATTCCTGCCGCCGGTCGCGCTGGCGTACCTGCTCGCCGTCGCGGTGTCGATGCTGGTCGCCGTCACGGTCACGCCGGCCCTGTCGGTGGTGCTGCTGACCACGGCGGCGGCGGGTCGGCCTGGGGCGCCGCTCGGCAAGCGGGGACGGCGTACCTTCGACCGGGTCGCTCCCGGGTTGTTCACCAAGGCGCCGCTGGCCGCCGCGGTCGCGCTGGGCGTGCTCGTGGTCGGTCTGATCGTCACCCCCTTCCTGGACACCGCGCTGCGTCCGGCGCTGGACGAGCGAGACGTGCTCGTGCACGTCGAGGCCGCACCGGGCACCTCATTGCCGAAGATGACCGGGATCACCGACGAGCTCGTGCAGGAGATCTCTGGCCTGTCCGGGGTCGACAACGTCGGCAGCCACGTCGGCCGCGCGATGATGGCCGACCAGGTGGTCGACGTCAACTCCGGCGAGGTGTGGGTCCACCTCGCCTCCGACGCCGACTTCGACGACACCGTCGCGTCCATCGAGGCCACGGTCGGGTCGCGTGACGACGTGACCACCGACGTCCTCACTTACTCCGAGGAGCGGGTCGCCGACGTACTCGGGGGCTCTGACGACCAGGTCATCGTGCGGGCGTACGGGGAGGACCCAGAGGTCCTGGAGGCGCTGGCCGAACAGATCCAGCCGGTGGTGGCAGACGTCGACGGCGTGAGCGAGGTGACAGTCGACCGCGCGCCCGTCGAGGCCGCGATGCAGGTCGAGGTGGACCTCGACAAGGCCGAGGCGGTCGCCCTCAAGCCAGGAGACGTGCGCCGCGCGGCCGCCAGCCTGCTGGGCGGCATCACGGTGGGGAACCTGTTCGATGACCAGAAGGTGTTCGACGTCGTGGTGTGGGGGGCCCCGAGCATCCGCAACAGCGAGGGCGACGTCGAGCAGCTGTTGGTCGACACGCCGAGCGGCGACCAGGTCCAACTCGGCTCGGTTGCCGACGTACGCATCGTGGACAGCCCCACGATGATCCGGCACGAGGCCGTCTCGCCGTACCTCGACGTCGTCGCCGAGGTGTCTGGTGCCGACGTCTCCGACGTGCAGGCCGATCTCGACGACGTCGTCTCCGGCCTCGAGGTCCCGCGCGAGCACCACGCCGAGGTCATCACGGCCGACGGCGTGCAGACCGACCAGTGGCAGCTGATCGCCGCGGGGCTCGGCGCCCTGTTCGCCATCCTCCTCGTCCTGCAGGCGGCATTCGGGAGCTGGCGGCTGGCGGGCTTCGTGCTCCTGACCTTGCCGGTCTCGCTCGTGGGCGGTCTAGTCGCGGTGCTGCTCACTGGCGGCACGATCACGATCGGCGCGGTCGCCGGGTTGCTCGCCCTGCTCGGGATCGCCGCCAGGCAGGTGGTGGTGCTCATCCGGCACTACCAGCACCTGCAGCGGCACTGGGGCGCCGGGGCGAGCACCGAGATCGTGCTCCAGGGGACCAAGGACTGCCTCGCCTCGACGCTGACGTCGGCACTGGCCATCGCGTTGGTGCTCGCCCCGTTCGCCGTGCTCGGCGGTGCCACCGGGTTCGACATCATCGGCCCGATGGCGCTGGTCGTCATCGGCGGCCTGGTGACCACGACACTGGTGACGCTGTTCGTGGTGCCGGCGCTGTACCCACGGCTGGGGTACGGCGGCGGGGCGGATGCCCACCGAGACCTGTTCGACGACGTCCCCGAGCAGCGCCGGACCGAGACGACCGGCCAGCCGGCCGGTGCGATGCACCGCAGGGCTACCAGGGCGATGTGGCCGGTGGGCATCCTCGCGCTGCTGGGCACCGCTTGCGGCGGCGCCGTCGCGGACGAGTACGTCGTGGAGAACGACCCGGGGCACACCGAGAAGATCAAGGGCACCCACAAGGTCCGGGTCGTGCTGGAGCAGTCGGCCGCCGACCGGCTTCAGATCGGCACGAGCCGGATCGAGCGGGCTGGGAAGGCAACGGGCACCGTGGTTCCGTCGGCAGCGGTGTTCGTCGGAACCGACGGCCAGTGGTGGGTCTACACCACCGACGAGCCGCTCGAGTACGTGCGGCACAAGATCGACATCGTCCGGCAGACGGGAAGCCAGGCGTTCTTGTCCAGTGGCCCGCCGCCCGGGACCGAGGTGGTGACCGTGGGGGTCGCCGAGCTCTCCGGGGTCGAAGCAGAGGTCGGGCACTGAGATGACCGGGCAGGAGGGCTGATCATGCGCTGGCTCGTCGCTTCCAGTCTCAGGTTCCGCTACATCGTCGTGGCGCTCGCCTCTGCCATGGTGTTCGTGGGCGTGTACCAGGTCAACAACGCCGCAGTCGACGTCTTCCCCGAGTTCGCGCCGCCGAAGGTCGAGATCCATACGCTCGCCGTCGGTCTGGCCCCCACCGAGGTCGAGGAGCTCATCACCGTTCCAATGGAGCAGTCGTTGAGCGGCATCCCCGACGTCAACACCGTGCGGTCCAACTCAGTCGAGCAGCTGTCCCAGATCGTGCTGCTGTTCGACGAGGGCACCGA
>JALYQN010000383.1 GCA_030855835.1 Actinomycetota bacterium
AACCGGCACTACCTACCTGCCGACGACGTCGACTGGGAGCGCCTGGAGGCCAGCGACACCACTGCACACTGCCCGTACAAGGGTGACTCCGCATATTGGTCCCTGAAGGCCTCGGACGGAGCCGACCCCGTCGCCGACGTTGCGTGGTCGTACCGCGAACCGCTGGAGAACGCGCTGCAGGCCAAGGGGCACCTGTGCTTCCTGCACGACGACCTGGTGACCGAGGTCGACGGCGAGCGGGTGGGCTAACAAACGCGCGACCCGGGCAGGGCGGTGCGACTAGAACACCTGTTCGAAGATCGGCTAGGGTGCGGTGCATGGCCGTAGCGCTACAGCCGTCCCTGCTGGACGACCTGATTGAGCCTGAACTGGGCCCGTTCGGCCACGGCGCCGGCGCCGGCCGCAGGGTGCTCGGCCACGGCGCGTGGGTGGACCTGCACCCCGGGTGGCTGAGGGGTGCCGAGCTGTTGTTCGAGCGCCTCGTCGGCCGGGTTCCGTGGCGGGGGGAGCGCCGCCAGATGTACGACCGCGAGGTGGACGTACCGCGGCTGCTGTGCTTCTACGGCGAGCAGGACGGCCTGCCCGACCCCGTGCTCGACCAGGCTCGCCAGGCGCTGAGCGCCCACTACCTGGCAGAGCTCGGCGAACCGTTTCGTACCGCGGGGTTGTGCTACTACCGGGACGGACGCGACAGCGTCGCCTGGCACGGCGACCGCATCGGGCGCGGCCGGCGCGAGGACACCATGGTCGCGATCGTCTCGCTCGGAGCGGCTCGACCGCTGCTGCTGCGGCCGCGTGGTGGAGGCAGCAGCCTGCGGTTCGCGGTCGGACATGGCGACCTGTTGGTGATGGGCGGCTCCTGCCAGCGCACCTGGGAGCACGCGATCCCCAAGACGGCCCGGCCGGTGGGACCGCGGATCAGCGTCCAGTTCCGTCCGCGCGGGGTGCGCTGAGCCGGGCCGCGGCCGGCGCTCGAGATCGGTGTGGTGGGGGGTTCATCACGTGCGCTGCATGTCGACGAATCGCGAGTAGTGCCCCTGGAACACCACCACGATCGTCGACGTCGGACCGGCGCGGTGCTTGGCGACGATGACGTCGGCCTCGCCGGGGCGGGTGGACTCGCGCTCGTACATGTCCTCGCGGTGCAGCAGCACCACCATGTCCGCGTCCTGCTCCAGTGATCCACTTTCGCGTAGGTCGCTCAACAACGGTCGCTTGTCGGTACGTTGCTCGGCGCCCCGGTTGAGCTGGCTGATCGCTACGACCGGGATCTCCAGCTCCTTGGCCAGCAGCTTCATCTGCCGGGAGAACTCCGACACCTCCAGCTGGCGACTCTCGACTCGCTTACCGGAGGTCATCAGCTGCAGGTAGTCGACGACGATCAGGCGGAGGTCGTGGCGCTGCTTGAGCCGCCGTGCCTTCGCCCGGATCTCCATCATCGTCATGTTCGGGCTGTCGTCGATGAACAGCGGCGCCTCGGAGACCTCGGCCATCCGCCGCGCCAGTCGGGACCAGTCGTCCTCGTTCATGGTGCCGTTGCGCATGTGGTGCAGCGGGATAGCCGCCTCGGCCGACAGCAGTCGCATGGTGATCTCGGTGCGGTTCATCTCCAGCGAGAAGATCGCGCTCGGCATCTGGTGCCGCAGCGCAGCAGACCGGCAGATGTCCAGCCCCAGGGTCGACTTCCCGACCGCCGGGCGGGCGGCGACGATGATCATCTGGCCGGGGTGGAGCCCGTTGGTCAACGCGTCCAGGTCGGCGAAGCCGGTGGGGACTCCGACCATGGTGCCGTCGCGACCCTCGATGGCCTCGAGCTCCTCCAGCGTCCCCGGGATGATCTGGGACAGCGGGAGGTAGTCCTCGCTGGCGCGCTTCTCGGTGACGGAGTAGACCTCGGCCTGCGCACGGTCCACCACATCATCGACGCGGCCCTCGCCGGAGTAGCCCAGCTGGGCGACCTTGGAGCCGGCGTCGACAAGCCGCCGCAAGATGGCCTTCTCCCGCACGATCTCGGCGTAGTAACCGGCATTCGCGGCGATCGGGACGCCCGCTGCAAGAGTGTGCAGGTAAGGCGCTCCGCCGACGCGCCCCAGCTCGCCGCGACGCTGCAGCTCGGCGGAGACAGTCACCGCATCGGCCGGCTCACCACGCCCGTAAAGGTCGATGATCGCGTCGTACAGCGTCTCGTGCACCGGGCGGTAGAAGTCGACACCCCGGACGACCTCCACGACATCGGCAATCGCGTCCTTGGACAGCAGCATCGCTCCGAGCACGCTCTGCTCGGCGTCGTTGTCCTGGGGCGGGGTGCGTTCGCCGCCGGATCCCACCCAGCCGTTGCCGGGGTCATCAGGCCCCGGGCCAGGCGTACGGAACTCCGCCACGCTCATGTCGCCGCCGCCTCCCCGCCGCTCGACCGGACCGACCGTCGTCGACGGATCGGCAGCCGGTGGAACTACCCCCGTGAAACTAGGTCCCGGCACCGACAGAGCCCATCGGCCTGCGCACGCTATGCCGCTTCGGTGGCCCGAGGGAAGCCTGCGGTCCACAGGCACTGTGGACAGCCGCTCTGCGCCTGTGGACGAGGCGCTGGATCGATGTGCACAGCCTGTGCACCAGCCTGTGGACCGAGCGCCGGCGGCCGGCGGGTCATACCCTCTGACGTGGGCGAACGGTGGCCCGGGCATGTGGAGTCGAGAAAGTGGCGAGCGGGCGTGGCTGCAGCGCGAGCGAGCCGGACCGGATCCCCCGGACCACGGGGCTAGTCGCCGAAAGCCGTGTCGGACTAGCTATCGTCACCCCCAGCTGCGGCACATGACCATTACCGACCCCCGCTTAGAGGTGACCGGGTGCGCCGACCCCGGCTGCACGACGACGACCGAGCGATGGCACGCCTGGCGGTGCCGGCATTCGTGGCACTGGTCAGCGAGCCGTTGTTCCTGCTCGCCGACACCGCCGTCGTGGGCTTCCTCGGAACCGACCCGCTCGCCGCGCTGGCGGTGGCCGGCACGGTGCTGCAGACGGTCGTGGGGCTGTGCGTCTTCCTGGCCTACGTCACCACCGCCACGGTGGCCAGGCGCCTGGGCGCAGACGACCTGCGCGGAGCACTAGCCGACGGAACCTCGGGGGTATGGCTGGCCGCCGCGCTGGGGTGCCTGCTGGCGGTACTGACCGCAGGTCTGGCCGACCCCGTGATCGCGGTCTTCGGCGTCTCCGCTGAGGTGGGCAGCCAGGCTGCGGACTACCTGCGCGTCTCGGCCATCGGGGTCCCCGCGATGCTGATGGTCCTTGCTGCTACCGGGGTGCTGCGCGGCTTGCACGACACCCGGACCCCTCTTGTCGTCCTGGTAGCCGCCAACCTCACCAACATCGGGCTCGACGTGGTTCTCGTCTACGGTCTCGATCTCGGACTGGTCGGCTCGGCACTGGGCACCGTCCTGGCGCAGACCGGTGCCGCGGTGGCGCTGGTCGTCGTCGTCGTACGCGGGGCGCGGCGCCACGACGCCAGCGTCCGGCCGCACCTGCGCGGCATGTGGTCGGCAGCAGGTTCAGGACTTCCCCTGTTCGTACGCACGCTGATGCTGCGTACGGTGCTGGTGGTCGCCACCGCGGTCGCGGCGACCATGCCTGCCGCGGCGCTGGCCGCCCAGCAGATCGCGGTCACGGTGGTGTCGGTGCTCGCCTACGCGCTGGACGCCATCGCCATCGCCGCGCAGGCGATCATCGGTCGACACCTGGGTGCCGGCGATGTGACCGCGACCCGGCGCAGCACACGGCGGATGGTGGGCTGGGGCGTTGTCGGCGGGGCGCTCGCCGGCCTCGGATTGCTCGCCGTCGCGAACTGGCTGCCGCTGCTGTTCACCCCGGATCCGGACGTTGCTGCGGCCGCGGTGAGCGCGTTGGTGGTGGTGGCCCTGGTCCAGCCCGTGTCCGGAGTCGTCTTCGTGCTGGACGGGGTGCTCATCGGCGCCGGCGACGGGCGCTACCTCGCTGTCGCCAGCCTGCTCACCACGGTCGTCTACCTGCCTGTTGCGGCCGCGGTGGTGGTGACCGGCGGTGGCATCGGGTGGCTGTGGGCCGGCTACGCGGCCTGGATGGTGGCTCGGGCGGTCACCTTGTCTCACCGGGCACGGGGCACAGCCTGGTTGCGTACGGGCGCGGTCGTAGGGGCCGCTGGCTAGGGTGCCAGCGTGGCCCCACTCACGGTCGCCGGTTCGGGCTGGGTCCTCGTGGCGGTGACCGTGTCCATCGACGTCGGGTCGTTCGACGTCGCCGCCGCGGCGGCCGGCTGGGCGCTGGTGTGCTGGGGCTGGTACCGGCTGCGGCTGGTGCAGCCGCCGTACGAGTGGGCGTGGCGGGTAGCAGCCGCAGCCGGGGTGGGGGCGCTCGCCGGCCTGATTCCCGGACCGGACAGCGTCGCACTGATGATTGCGATCGGCTATGCGGCGCTGACGGTGGTCGCGCTGTCACTCGGCGCCTATGCGCTGCAGCAGGCCGCGCACGGCGGCCGGGCCAGCCTGGCGGCCGGGCAGGCGTCGTTCCTGTGCTGGGCAGGTGTCGGCGTCCTGGTGGCGGGGGCGATCGGCTCGGTGGGGTCCGTCGCCGCGGCGGCCTTCGACGGGCTGGTGCTGTCCGCCGCGCTGGTCGGCATCCTGCTCGCCCTGTGGTTCGCGCTGCTGCAGCTGCTCTGCGCGCGCCGAGCGTACGTCCGGACCACTCGGGCGACCTGAAACCGCGTCAGGCTGCCCGCACGTCGACGACAACCTCAGCGGCAACCTCGTCATGCACCCGGACCGTCACCGGATGGGTGCCCACCGACTTGATCGGCTGGCCGACGTCGATGCGTCGCCGGTCGACCTCGGGGCCACCGGCGGCAGTGATCGCCGCCGCGATGTCAGCCACGGTCACCGCACCGAACAGGCGGCCGGTGCCGCCGGCGCGCACCTCCAGCCGGACGGTCAGCGCCTCGAGCTCCGACTTGATCTCCCCGGCCCGGCCGAGGTCGGCCACCTCTCGGAGGTGACGTGACTTCTTCAGCGCCTCGATCTGCTTGGCGGCGCCCCTGGTCCAGCGCATGGCGTAGCCACGTGGCACCAGATAGTTCCGCCCGTACCCGTCCTTGACGTCGACCACGTCGCCTGGCGCGCCGAGGGTTTGGACCTCGTGGGTGAGGATGAGCTTCATCGGGCGGCCTCCGTCAGCGGGTGGACGACGTGTAGGGCAACAGGGCCATCTCGCGGGCGTTCTTGATGGCGGCGGCGATCTGCCGCTGCTGCTGGACGGTCACCCCGGTCACCCTCCGGGCGCGAATCTTCCCTCGGTCCGAGATGAACTTGCGCAGCAGGGTGGTGTCCTTGTAATCGATGTAGGTGATGCTCGCGGCCGTGAGCGGGTTCTGCTTCTTCTTCGGCTTGCGGATCACGGGTTTGGCCATCGTGGTGCTCCCTTGCTCGAAACGGCGGGGTTCGGCGCGACGCGTCTCAGAACGGTGGGTCGTCGCTGCCGGAGGGCCCGGTGGACCACGGGTCGCTGCCTCCGGCCGAGGCACCAGGGCTCGCGGTCGCCCACGGATCGTTGCCGCCC
>JALYQN010000404.1 GCA_030855835.1 Actinomycetota bacterium
GTCGAACTCGGCGTCACAGGAGGGCAGACTTGGTGTCACCTTACTTACCCAGACCTGCTCCACCGCCGCCCAGCGTGGTCACGGCCCCCACCCTGGATGTTGCCCGCCGCGCCCCTCGATGATCGGGGTTTCGCATAAGTGCGCTTCCACCGCCGGGTGCCCTCGGACACCCGGCGCAGGGACGGCGAGGCGCGAAGTGGCATGGCCTCGCGGCCCCACTCGTGACTACCGGGGGCGCGGCACGGTGAGACGTGCGCGGGGCACTGCGTGTCCTGCAGATGCACAACTACCACGAGACCAAGGGCGGGGCGCTGGAGGTGCTCACCCACGAGGCGCGGATGGTCTCCGAGGCGGGGCCGGTGACCGCCCACGCATCCGCAGTTTCCCCAGCCGGACGTCGTGCACGTCCACACCCCCTTCCCGTCGGCACTCCGGCGGTCGTGTCCGACCTAGAGAACATCAGCGCCGGCCGTGCTCACGGACGACGTGGGGGCTGCCTTCGGCACTGCTGACCCGACTGCTCGCGAGGGTGTTTCAACGACATGATGGCGTGTCCGGCGCGGTGGCGGCAGCGACGGCAGCGACGGGGCACTGCACGGGGGTGCTGTGAGCAGCGCTACTCGCCCAAGGTCGACCTCGAGCGACTGAAGGAGATCTACGCCGGGGCCGTGGTCATCGCTCGCGTGGGCGGCTCTGTCTCGTAACCCTGTGATGCACGCCGACCCTTCGGCACTAGACGAGCAGGGCTGGCGGCCGACCCTGAAGTGGGAGTAGCCCACGTTTGCGGCCCTGGCGGGTAGGTTGCGATGGTCCCATCCGGCCACGACACGTCAGGTGGCAGCGACCCTTGGTACCCCTCCCGGACATCTACCTCGTCGGCGCCCCAAAGGCGGCCACCACCTCCCTCACCCGCTGGCTGGATTCACATCCGGACCTCTACTTCTGCCGGCCGAAGGAGCCCTTCTACTGGTCGACCGACTATCCGCGGATGCGGGCCCACCGCGGCTTCGACACCAGGGCCGCGTACGAGCGGCTGTACGACTCTGCCGACGCCCGCCGTGCCAAGCACAACTGCGATGGCTCGACCACCTACCTGTACTCGGAAACCGCTGTTCCGGCCATTCTTCAAGAGGTGCCGAATGCGCGGTTCGTCGTCACGCTGCGCAATCCGGTAGACCTGCTCAACTCGTGGCACCGGAGCCAGCTGATCGGGCTGAACGAGGACGAGACCGACTTCGCCCGGGCCTGGCGGCGCAGCCTGGATGGGCGGGCACCGGACGCCGATTTCCTTGACTCCAAACGGGTCGACTACCCGATGATGGGTCGACTCGGTCAGGCCGTGCAGCGCCTCGTCGACACCGTGCCGGAGGGGGCCGCCCACTTCGTCGTGTTCGAGGACGTGGTGGAGCGGCCCGATCAGGTGTGGCGATCCGTGACCGAGTTCCTGGGGATCCCGGCTGAGCCGGTGCCCTCGTTCCAGGTGCACAACCCCAGCACGAAGATGTACCGGTTTGAGCTGGCGCACCGTCTCAAGGCCCGGCCGCCGACGGTGCTAGCCGGGCCGGTCCGGACGATCAGGCAGGCCGTCTGGAGGCGGAGAGGCAACCCCACCTTAAAACGCGTGCGCGGCTTGCTGTGGCGCGGTGAGGCCAAGCCGGAATTGCCCTCATCGCTTCGTCGCGAGCTGACCGACTACTTCGCGTCGGACGTGCAGCTGCTCGGTGAGCTGATCGGCCGAGATCTGTCTGCCTGGAGCCGGTTGTCGGCCGGCTGAGCTGGGCTCCCGGGATGCCCGTCCGGTCAACAGCGGGGCTCAGCGGTCGTCAGCGTTGCTGACCACGACGCCGGACACCGGAGCGTTGACTTGGGAGAGGCGGTAAAGGGCGGCCGCTAGCTGCTTGCGCTGCGAGGTGCCCTGCCGCACCGCCAGCACGACCGCGTCGGCGTCGCGCGCCAACTCGAGGGCATCCGCCACGCCGAGGACGTCGGGCCCGTCGACGAGCACCAAGTCGCACTCTCCCCGCAGCATGTCGATCAGTTCGCGGCGGCGCGGCGAGGTCAACAGCTCGGCCGGTGACCCATGCGTCCCTCCCGCGGGGAGGACCATGAGGTTAGCGACGCCGTCTACCCTCGCCAGCAGCTCCCTTGCCGTCATCCGGCCGCTCAGGACGTCGGAGAGTCCATCCTTCGAGTCCAGGCGCAGCAGCTCGGCAACGGCCGGCTGGCGCAGGTCCGCCTCCACCAGCACCGTGCGGAGACCCGCCTGGGCAACCACCACGGCCAAGTTCACCGCGACTGTGGTCTTGCCCTCGCCGGGGACGGCGGAGGCCAGCTGGATGACGCGGGCATGCTTGGCCTGCGCACCGTTGAGGTGCGGCTGATCGAGCAACGTGCGCACGCTGACGCCGAGTGCCCGATACGCCTCTCCCGTCCTGGACTGCGGCGACTCGGTCACCAGCGGCTGATGGCGGTCGGAGCGGTGGCGGCGCCAGTGCGGGATGTGCGCCAGGACGGGCACGCCCGGCAGGGCATCCTCCAGCGCCCGGTCGTTCCGGACCACGTCGTCGAAGTAGTCGCGCAGGTAAGCAACGCCGACCCCGAGCAGCAGCCCCACCAGAGTGGCCAGCCCAATGTTGCGGGCCGGCTTCGGTGACGACGGCCCGTCCGGCACAGTCGCGGGCGTGATGATGGCCCCGCGAGCGCTCTCGAGGTAGGTCGTGGCCACCTCGTTGGCGATGGCGGCCGCCTCCTCGGCATCGCCGCGGGCCACCGCGATCGTTACGACGGCCGCTCCGGTGTCGTCAGGGGTGCCGGTGACGTCCTCGGCCAGATCGCTGGGGTCGTCGCTGAGACCCAACGACTCCACGACGCGTTGCAGCGTCTCGAACGATGTCACGTTGATGGCCTCGGTGGCGACGTTCTCTTCGGTCACGGATTCCGCTCCGATCAGCGGGTCCGGCTCGATCAGCACAACGGACTGGGCGACGTACACCCGGGGCTGGAGCAGCGTGATCGCTACCCCGGCCGCAACCACCAGCAGGCAGGTGATCGCCACCACTCGCCAGCGGCGCCGCAAGACCCCTACCTGGTCGCGCAGCTGAATCGTCTCGTCGTTCATGGCCCTCCAGACCGCCGGGCGGGTTCCGTGCCCGTCGTGGGCTGGCGTGCAACTCTGCCGTTGCGACTCACAGGGTAACGATCCCGGCAGCGGGGCGGGCCCGATCGAGACCGGCCCCGAAGTACTCACCCGGGGCGGGTCTGTCCGACTCGCCCCCGGCATCCTCGGTCCGGCGGAATTGCGCTGCTGACTACGACTGCGCCAACCTACGCGCATGGCAGACGCGCTTCCCCTCCCGCCCGTCGAGGCGACGACGGACGACCACGTGTTGGCCTCGTGGCTGGCCACCGCCGCCGGAGCCCGGCTGCTGGAGGTGCGGGCCGAAGGGTTGGCGGGCCGCGCGCTCAAGGACGCCGGTGACCAGGTCAGCCACGAGCTGCTCATGCGCCTGCTCGCGGCCCATCGGCCCGACGACGCCGTGCTGTCCGAGGAGGGTAAGGACGACCCGCGGCGACTGGCCGCCTCCCGGGTGTGGATCGTCGACCCGCTCGACGGGACAAGGGAGTTCGCCGAGCCGCCCCGCGACGACTGGGCGGTGCACGTCGCCCTGTGGCAGCAGGGTGACCTGGCGGCCGGAGCCGTGGCGCAGCCCGGCCTCGACTGGACGTTCGGCACTGCTAACGCTGCAGGCGTGCCGGAACGTACAGCATCCCGCACGCGTATCGCCGTGAGCCGGACCAGACCTCCCGCGTTCGTCGACGCGTTAGCGGAACACCTGGACGCCGAGTTGGTGCCGATGGGCTCGGCTGGGGCCAAGGTGATCTCGGTCGTCCGTGACGCCGCGGATGCCTACGTGCACGCCGGCGGCCAGTACGAGTGGGACTCCGCGGCGCCCGTGGCCGTGGCTCGGGCCGCGGGTCTGTTCACCAGCCGGATCGACGGGACGGCCCTGGAGTACAACCGACCCGACCCGCTGCTGCCCGACCTGCTGGTCTGCCGGCCCGAACTCGCCACTGCGATCCTCGAGTACGTCAATGACGCCGGCCGCCTTGCCCGATGAACAACTATCGTCAGAATACTGACATTTGTGGGTAGCGATGGTGAACTACGTCCCGACATGAGCGAAACGACGGTCAACCAGTTACCCGATGCCGCCGGTTCCGCTTCCACATCGGTCGGTGCCGACGTGGCAGCCGCCCTCGACCAGGTCCTGGCGAAGCCAGTCCTGGTCGTCGGTTCACCGCCACCGCACGGCAACGACCTCGACCTGCTCGCCCGGCCGCACGACCACGAGTCCGTCCGCCGCTGGCTCGAGCAGGCCGGCTTCGTGTCGTGGCGGCACACCTGGGCAAGGTTCGACGAGCCGGGCCTGTTCGCCGTCGACCTGTCTACGACCGAGAACTGGTGGGGCGGCCGAGACGATGCCTCCTGTTTGTTCGCCGACCCTCGCCCCATCCCCGGGCTCCGCCAACTCGTCCGCCCCGGCCCTGCGGCCGCCCTGCTGCTCGCGGCCCGGAGCTTGGTCGCTCGCCGTGGCAACCCCTCGGACAAGATCACCCGCCGGGTGGCCCAGGCC
>JALYQN010000411.1 GCA_030855835.1 Actinomycetota bacterium
TAGCCGACCATGATCGTCTCCCTGCAGATTCTTGATGCGGGTTTGCCACCATACCATGAGGGGGTATGGTGTGTGGGTGTGTAGACCGGCGCCACGCACCAGCTGTCGGTGTGGAACGTGGCTGGGGGCGAGCTTGCCGTGCTCGCCATGTCTGGGGTGCGGCGACGCACTCCTTGTACAGGCACTACCTGAAGGACACCTCATGAACCGTACGTTCCCTCTGCTGCTGATCGCACTCGTCACCGCAGCGCTGCTGACCGCATGTGGTGCCGAGGGCACCGCGGTGGGCAGCGACGACCGCCACAATGCCACCGACGTGGACTTCGCCCAGGGCATGATCCCGCACCACGCCCAAGCCATCGAGATGAGTGACCTGCTCCTCGCCAAGGACGGCTTGAACCCGCAGGTGGCGAAGCTGGCCGCGCGAATAAAAGCCGAGCAAGGCCCCGAGATCGAGACCATGACCGGCTGGCTCCAGCTATGGGACGAAGGCGTTCCGGCAACCACCGGCATGACCATGGGCGAAGGCTCCCCTATGGAGGGCATGTTGACCGAGCAGGACCTAGCTGACCTGGAGGCTGCACCCGCGGACGAGGCGTCCAGGCTCTTCCTGCAGCAGATGACCGAACACCACAGCGGCGCTATCAGTATGGCCGCGCGGGAGACAGCAGGCGGCACCTATCCCGATGCCATCGCCTTGGCCGAGGGCATCATCCAGACCCAGCAGGCTGAGATCACCGCCATGAAAGACCTGCTTGCCCGACTGTGAGGAGCCCGGTGCCAGCCGGGGGTCCAGGCTCAGGGCTGATGTTCGCCTTAGCCTGTCGTTCCTGACATCTGAGCCGTCCAGCGTCCGGCCGACGTCGGGGGGTCGCCACAGTCCGGGCCGGTGATCGACTGTGTCGAATCTGACAGGGTGCGCTGGTGGGCGATCTGCTGCTCGCCGCCAGTGCGGGGTTGGTGGTGGCACTGCTGTGTACGCCGGTGGGGGTGTCCGGAGCGGTGTTGCTACTTCCGGCGCAGACGAACCTGCTTGGCCTGGCTGGGCCGGCGGTCAGTTCCACCAACCTGCTGTTCAATGTGGTGTCCACTCCGGGCGGACTGACGCGCTTGGGCCGTACGGCTCGGCTCGTGCGCCGTGAGGTCATTGCGGTGCTGGTGGTTGCGGTGCCAGCTGCTGTTGGCGGAGCGCTCCTTCGGGTCACGGTGCTCGCCGACGCCGATGTCTTCCGAGTGCTGGTAGCAACGGCCCTGCTGCCGATCGCGGCTACCCTGGCGCGGCAGTGCTGGCATCCGGCCACAACCCGCGAGGCCCGGAGTCGACCTGGCTCGGCGGCAGCTCCTGCCCTCGGGCGGCTGGCTGGGTTGTCCGCGCTGACCAGCCTGATTGGCGCTGCGGTGGGCTTTGGTGGTGGCTCGTTGCTCGCCCCTGCCCTGGTGGTGGTCACGGCGCTGGGGCCGCGTTAGGTGGCCCCGTTGGCGCTGCTGGCAACTCTTGCGACGTCGGTCACCGGTTTGGCCGCCTACACGGTGCTGGAGACGATCGACCTCGGCGCCCGCCCTGCAGCTCCGGACTGGCGGCTAGGCATGGTGACTGGACTCGGTGGTCTCGCCGGGAGCCTGCTCGGCGCCCGCCTGCAGCCTCGTCTCGATGAACGGCTGCTCACCGGCGTACTGGCGCTGCTGGTGACCGCGGTCCCCGTGGTCCACCTGCTCCATGGCTAAGGGATAGGGGCTGCCCAAACTGGTCCCGGTCGCCGGGGTACGCCGAGATCGCGGCCGCCCGTCGGGTCGGGAGACGGGCGACCCTTGCAGCTGCGGTACTAGGGTGCGCGCGTGAGTGACAGACCGGTCGGCCGCATTCGTTTCATGGACAAGCAGCGGGTCAACCTCGACGGCTTCGCTCATGAGGACGTCGGGCTCGGCCTCGTCGCCATGATGGGCCCGAACGACCCCGAGCCTTCGTTGGTCGTCGATGCCGGGCGGATCATTGAGATGGACGGTCGCGGCGTGGCCGACTTCGACACCCTCGACGCCATGATCGCCACCCACGGCATCGACCTCTCCGTGGCCGAGGAGGCGATGGCGCACGACGACGTGGAGCTGGCGCGGTTGTTCGTCGACCCGTCCGCGCCGCGCGCCGAGGTGATACGCATTGTCGCCGGGACAACGCCGGCCAAGCTGGCGCGAGTCGTCGCACTGCTGCGTCCGGCCGAGCTGACCATGGCGATGACCAAGTTGCGCGCTCGGCGTACGCCCAGCAACCAGGCGCACGTCACCAACCGGCTGGATGACCCCCTGCTGCTGGCCGCTGATGCCGCGACCGCCGCGGCATGGGGTTTCCGGGAGATCGAGACAACCGTCCCCGTGCTCGCGGACGCGCCGTCCAACGCTGTCGCTGTCACCATCGGAGCCGCCATCGGTTCACCCGGCATCCTCGTCCAATGCTCGGTCGAGGAAGCGATGGAGCTCGAGATGGGCATCCGGGGCCTGGTGTCGTACGCCGAGACGGTGAGTCTCTACGGGACTGAATCGGTGTTCACCGACGGCGATGACACGCCGTACAGCAAGGCCATCCTCGCTGCCGGCTACGCCAGCCGCGGTGTGAAGATGCGAGTGTCGTCGGGTGCCGGCTCCGAGGTGCTGATGGGTGGCGCCGAGCAGTGCTCGATGCTCTACCTCGAGTCCAGGTGCGTGTCGCTGGCGCGCGCGATGGGCGTGCAGGGTGTGCAGAACGGTGGCATCGACGGCGCCAGCGTTGCCGGCGCCGTCCCGCGGGGGGTCCGCGAGATGATGGCTGAGAACGTCATGGTGATGGCTCGCAACCTCGAGGCCTGCACCGGCAACGACGCACTGATGTCGGAGTCCGACGTGCGGCGTACGTCGCGCACGTTGCCGATCCTGCTCGGCGGCAGCGACTACGTATGCAGCGGCTTCGGCTCCATCCAGCGGTACGACAACATGTTCGGTCCGTCGCAGTGGAACGCGGAGGACATCGACGACTGGCTCGCGATGCAGCGCGACTGGGGTGTCGACGGTGGGCTGCGCACCGCCGAGGCGGACGCGATCGGCCCGTTGCGTCGACGGGCGGCCGAAGCGTGCCGAGACGTGTATCGCTGGCTCGGCCTCGCCGACTTCACCGACGAGCACGTCGAGCTGGCCGTCGATGCGGTCGGGTCCAAGGACCTCGGTGACCCCGACCCGATGGTCGTGCTAGGGGCCGCACAGGCGATCCGCAGCTCGGGGCTGGGCTCACTGGAAGTGGCGCGCGCGCTGCAGGAGTGCGGGTACGACGAAGGGGCGGCCCGCGTGCTCGCCATGCTCACCGCCCGTGTCCACGGTGACCATCTGCAGACGGCCGCCATCTTCGACGAGCAGATGCGCCTTCTCAGCCTGGTCACTGACCCGAACGACTACGCCGGGCCCGGTACCGGTTACGAGCCCGACCCCGCCCGACAGGCCGAGATCGACGCCATCCGCCAGGCCCGCGGGGTCGAGGATCTACGGGCCGACCAGGCAGGGTGGGTGACCGACCACCTGACGTCGGTCGGCCCAGCTGCGCAGGGCAGCGACCCGCGAGAGGTGGTGATCGGGCTTTCCCCCGGCGTCGGTCGCTCCGTCTGGCGCACGCTATCGGGCCTCACCGTCGTCGAGGTGCTGCGCGAGTTGCTCGCCGGCCTCGAGGAGGAGGGCTGCCAGGCACGGGTCGTGCGCGTCAACCGGACCCTCGACCTCGGCCTGGTCGGGTTGACGGCGGCGCGGTTGGCCGGGTCGGGCATCGGCATCGGCCTACAGGGCAAGGGGACGGCATTGATCCACCGCCGCGACCTGCCACCACTGGCGAATCTCGAGCTGTACAGCATGGCGCCGGTCATCACTCCGACGCTGTACCGGATGCTCGCCACCAACGCCGGCCGGCACGCGAAGGGAGCGACACCGGTGCCGGTGCGCAACCCGTACACCGAAGAGGCGATCGAGGCGAGGTACCACACCAGCGTCATCGCCCTGGTGGCGCTCGAGCGCGCCTGCGTGGATCGGTCGCTCGACAACGAGGACATCGAGGTCGCACCATGACCCTGGCCTTCTCCGGTCGCGACGCCGAAGAGCTGACACTCGACCGGCTCGCCCGCGACGAGCTCGACACTGATGACGTACGGATCCACCCGGACACGCTGGAGACGCAGGCAAAGGTGGCCGAGCGGCACAGCAACCCCCAGCTCGCAGCGAACTTCCGCCGGGCCGCAGAGCTCGCGACAGTGCCGGAGGACGAGCTGATGGCG
Source organism: Actinomycetota bacterium (assembly GCA_030855835.1). GTDB lineage: Bacteria > Actinomycetota > Actinomycetes > Propionibacteriales > Nocardioidaceae > JACCVL01. Next base: position 4,281 of record JALYQN010000411.1, read on the forward strand.
CTGTACGAGGCGCTTCGCCCGCATCGCTCCACCGACAGCGAGCTGGCCGCCCTCGCCACCCGGCTCGACGAGAACCAAGCACCCCTGTGCGCCGCCCTGGTGCGGGAGGCAGCCAACGCCTACGCCCGGCGCGGCCTGCTCAGGTGACCAGCCCGGTCGCCGCGGGTATCGACGTTGGCAACTCCACCACCGAAGTGGTGCTCGGGCGGCTGACTCCGGACGGCCTGGAGGTGGTCGCCACCGGACGGGCACCGACCCGTCGCACGAAGGGGTCGGTCGAGAGTCTGGACGGGGCCGCGGCGCTCGTACGGCGGCTGGAGCGACAGTCGTGTGTGCGGGTCGCCTGGGCGGTCGCCGCGCCGCTGCGACCCGTGCAGTCGACCAGCGGCACCCTGCCCGAGGAGGCAGCCGTCACGGGACGGCTGTGGCTCGCGCGCAGCGGTGCGGGCACCGCAGGTGGTCATGGCGTCGGGGTCGGCATCCCGGTGCGGTTCGGTGCTGCGCTGAGCGGCGACGAGCGGGTCGTGGTCATCGTGCCGGCCGGCACCGGGTACGCCACGGCCGCTTCCGGCCTGGCCCGGGTCCTGGCGACCGGCCGACTCGCCGCCGTTCTGGTCGAGGACGACGAGGGGGTCCTGGTTGCCAACCGGCTGGACGTCGACGTCCCCGTTGTCGACGAGGTCGACGCCACCGCTGTGCTGCACGCCGATCGGGTCGCGGTCGAGGTCGCCGGCGACGGCCGGCCGTTGCGGTTGCTGCCCGACCCGCTCCGGCTGGTGGCAGAGCT
>JALYQN010000423.1 GCA_030855835.1 Actinomycetota bacterium
GCGCCGACAGGTCGTCGTCGCGGTCGGCGTGCAGATGCTCGGCCTCCGGGTACGGCTCGCCCGACCCCCCGCGGTGCAGCAATGTCACCCGATGCCCGCCGGAAAGGGCCGAATGGACGAGGTGGCGACCCACAAACCGGGTGCCCCCGATCACCAGAAGGTCCATGCGGCGCAGCCTAGTGATGATCACACTGTGATGTTCTAACTACTTTCAGTCACCTCCCCATGAACTGGACGAGGTGGCAGCATGCCCAGCGCTCGATCCGCGGCCCCGGCGATGGCTCTGGCCGCCGGGCTCACGTTGCTCGCCCCGGCCGCGGCGTCGGCTGGGGAACCCGACTACGAGGCACCGTTCGGCTGCGGGCAGGACTGGCAGGCAACCTCCCGGCCCGAGCACAGCCCCAGCCATCTGTCGGTCGACTTCAACCGCGACGACGACTACCGGGCGCCGGTGCTGGCGTCCGCCCCCGGTGTCGTCACCGACGTCGTCGACGCCGGCGACACCTCGTACGGCAAGTACGTCGTCGTCGACCACGGCCGCGATCGCAGCACCCTGTACGCGCACCTTGACGTGCAGTGGGTGGTCGAGGGTCAGTGGGTGGACCAGGGCGGCTACATCGGCCTGCTCGGCACCTCGGGCGGGTCGACCGGCCCGCACCTGCACTTCGAGCAACGCATCGACCGGGTCGACCGGCACGCCAGCTTCCACGGCGTGCAGCTGCGCTACGACTCCATCATCAACAGCTTCAACTGCGGCGACGTGCCGGTCACCGGCGACTGGAACGGCGACCGCCGCACCGACGTCGGCATCTGGCACGCCACCCCCAGCGGTGGCGAGTTCCGGCTGCGCCGCCCCGACGGCTCGGTGCGGGTGGAGCGGCTCGGTGACCGGACCGCCCGGCCGGTCACCGGCGACTGGGACGGCGACGGGCAGACTAACGTCGGCGTCTGGAACCGCCGGACGGGCACCTTCTCGCTGCGGCGGGCGGGGGACAAAATCCGGAAGATCAAGATGGGCGGGCGCCGGGACCTCCCGATCACGGGCGACTGGAACGGCGACGGCCGCACCGACGTCGGCATGTTCCGTCCGGGCAAGGGCACGGTGCGGCTGCGGGACGCGGCCGGCAGCGTCAGCCGCTTCCGCTTCGGCGCTCGCGGCTCGGTGCCGCTGTCCGGTGACTTCAGGGGTGATCGGCGGGCCGACCTGGCCGCGTTCAACGTCCGCACCTCGACCTGGACGCTGCGGACCAGCGGCACGGGGCGGATCACCACCAGGACGTTCGGACGCGCCGGTGCGCTGCCGGTCACCGGTGACTGGAACGGCGACGGTAAGGACTCGCTCGGCACCTGGCGGATGGGCTCGGCGGTGTTCAGCGAGCAGCGGGAGGGCAAGCCCACGCGGATCAGGTTTGGGGTCGAGCGTCGCTGACTGCTTGCATGGGTGGCGTGGCGACCCCGCTCGAGGTCCTGGTGGTGTGCACAGGCAACCTCTGCCGCTCCCCGGTGGCCGAGCGGCTGCTGGCCGATCGGCTCGGGGGGCGGCACACCGTACGCAGCGCCGGCGTGCACGGGCTGGAAGGGGCGGACATGGATCCGTACGCCGCCGCCGAGCTGGCGCGCCGGGGCGCCAGCCCAGCCGGGTTCCGGTCGCGCCGGCTGTGCCGGGCCGATGTCCAGCGCGCCGACCTGGTGCTGACCATGACGACCGCGCACCGGTCCGTGGTGCTGGCCGAGGAGCCGGCAGCGTTGTCGCGGACGTTCACGCTGAAGGAGTTCGCACACCTGTTGCAGGCCGCTGACGCCGGTGGCGGGGCCGACGCCACCGCCGCATCGATCGGCGAGCTCGCCCGCCGTCGCAGCACCGCCACGCTGGACGACTACGACGTGGTGGACCCGATCGGCGAGCCGGCGCATGTGCACGCCGAGGTGGCGGCCGAGATCGAGGCCGCGATGGATGTCATCGCGGCGCGGCTCGGCCGGTCCAGCCCGCGGCTCAGTTGACCTGGCCGGGCTGCGGCAGCTGTTCCGACTCCGCGCCGTACTCGTCCAGGTACCCGGCGATCTCGTCGTTGGCGGTCGCCTCCCACAACGTGTCGGCCTGCGCCTCGTCCAGGCGCACGATGCTGGCGCCCGCCGCGGTCGTACCGAAGTCACCGAACGGGGCGGTCAGGAAGGTGATGTCGCCGGTTCGGAGGCTGCGCAGCGACAACGCGAGCTCCCGCATCTCGTCGGTGTCGAACGCGTCGTCCACGGTGAGGTTGCCTACCACGGCCCGCAGGGTCGAGTTGAGGGTGAACGGGTTGGCGAGGGTGTCCCCGCTGAGCACGGTTCCGAGCATCGAGCGGAGGAAGTTCTGCTGCCGGTCGATCCGGTCGAAGTCGCCGCCAGGCAGCCCGTACCGGGTGCGCACGTACGCCAGCGCCTCGTCGCCGTCGAGCTGCCGGGCGCCGCCGCCGGCAACGCTCACCTCCACACCGCCCAGTGCGTTGGTGATGTCCTCGAACCCGGCCCAGTCCACGACAGCCAGGTGGTCCATCCGCAGGCCGGTCAGGTTCTCGACCGTCGACAGGTACGCCGTCGGCCCGAACAGCGAGAACGCCGCGTTGATCTTGTCCATGCCCTGCGGCCGGCCGGTGGCGTCGTACAGCCGGACGTACGAGTCACGCGGCACCGAGATCAGGTACGCACGCTCGCGGTCGGCCGTGACGTGCAGCACCATGATCGTGTCGGTGCGCAGTCCGCCGGCGTCCCAGCCACCATCCTGGATCTCGGCGATGCTGCGCCCGTCACCCTTGTCGACGCCGGCGAGCAGGATGTTCACGGCGTCCCCGCTGCTGCCGCCGGTCGGCTGCGGTCGGCGGTTCTCCGGCAGGGTGAACAGCTCGAACCGGTCGATGCCGTCGAGGGTCGTCGTGAGGTACATCGAGGCGCCCACGCCGCCTCCGACGACCAGTACCAGCAGCATCACCAGCGCCACCAGCACCGGGTGCCGCCGCAGCACGCCGCGCCGCTTGGCCGGCGGTGAGCTCGGCGGGGCGGTGTCGTCGGGCATGACCCTCCTCGACCGGGACCTGTCGTAATCACAACATTACCCAGCGTAGGAGTGGATTTCCACGCAAGCGAAGTCCATGAGTCCGTGTGCCCGAACGTCAGCTGACCCCGGTGCGCGGCACCGGGGTCAGCTGAGATGGGCGGTCTCAGGTTTGCATCCGTGCTACGGGCAGGTGCTGACCGCGTCACCCGTGTCGAACAGGCAAACGTCGATCCCTGCCTGTCCCAGCAGCGTGTCGTCCCCGGCACCGTCCCGCCCGTCGATGTTGTCGTCCTGGCTGCCTCCGGCCATGCGGTCGGCTCCGGTGCCCCCGACGATGGTGTCCGGGCCGGCTCCGCCCTTGGCGTTGTCCGCGCCGGCGCCGCCGGTCAGCGTGTCGGCCTTCGCGGCGCCGAACATCAGGTCGTTGCGCATCCCGCCGAACAACCGGTCGGTGCCGGGACCGCCGCTGAGCCGGTCGTTCAGCTTGCCGCCGAGCACCCGGTCGTTGCCGATCCCGCCGGAGGCGCGGTCCTTCCCGCCCTTGCCCTGCAGCCCGTCGTTGCCCTTGCCGCCGCGGAGGAAGTCATCACCCTTGCCGCCGAGCAGCACATCGTTGAGGGCATCGCCGGCCAGCCGGTCGATCCCGTTGCCACCAAGCACCCGGTCCCTGCCGGCACCGGCACACACGATGTCGTTGCCCTTGAGCCCACGGATGGTGTCATTGCCCCTGCGACCGTCGATGACGTCGCGGCGAGGTGTGCCGACCAGCGTGTTGTTGCCGTTGTTGCCGACGATCGTGGACTGCCGTCCCTGACAGATCGTGGCGCGGGCGGCGGCATCGGCGACCGGTGAGGTCAGCAGGGTCGAAGCCACCAGTCCAGCCCCGGTGAGGGCCAGCGTTTGGTACCGATTCATGACAGTTTCCTCCGATTGATAGGCGACCAGCGACTGTGTGTCCTTGCTGCAGCGTGCCAAACAATGCTCGCAGGATCCGGTGATTGGCCGGACCAGCGGGGTGGGCTTGTCCGGGGCGGCGACGGTCAGCGACTAGTCTGCGTGCGTCCCGCCCGTCGTCCAGGAGGCGCCCGTGGCCCGGTTGCCCGCATGGGTGACGGTCGGCGGGGTCACCCGCTCTGGTCGTGGCAGATGTGGCCTTGGTGTGGCTGGCGATGCAGCACGTCGGCGGCGACGATGGTGCCGCGTCGGAGCCGACCTCCGCCTCGCCCCGGGCTTCGCCGGACGCAACGCCGTCGACGGCCGAGTCCCTCTCGGCAGGTCCGGTTTTGCTCGACGCGGCGGCCGACGGCACCGTGGTCCGCGCCGCGCGCGGCCGGTGCACAGCCGCTGGGGGAGGGGTCGCGCCGTCGGTCGGCGTCGAGGTCTCCACCGACGGGGGCCGGACGTTCGACCAAGCCGACCTCGGTGAGCCGCTCACCGACGTCCTGTGAGTGTCGGCAGCGAGCGCCGAGTCCGTGCTCGTGGTCGGGGTGGGCCCCACCTGCGTCAAGTCGGTCTATCGCTCCGACGACGCCGGCGAGTCCTGGCAGGCCTCGCCCGGCGCGTCCGGCGTCTGGCACCTCAGCATCACCGACGCGGCCAGCGTGCACTCCCCGCTCGGGCGCGTGCCCACCGGCTGCGAGGTGCGCGCGCTGTCGCCGACGGTGCAGTCGATGGCCCGCGTGCTGTGCAACGACGGCGCCCTGCGCGGCAGCGCCGACGAAGGGGCGCAGTGGGTGCTGCTCGGTTCGCTGGAGGGTGCCGTCGACATCGAGTACGCCACCGCGGCCGACGCCTGGGCGCTGGCGACAACCGACGCCTGTGCCGCGATGATGCTGCGCACCGCCGACGGCGGGGTCGACTGGGAGCGGACCGGGTGTGTGGCCGACGACGGCGACCCGCAGGCGCTGTCGAGGGCCGGTGACCTGCTGGTGGCGCAGGTCGGCGGTCGAGTCCTCGTCAGCGCGGACGAGGGCCGAGACTTTCCGGCCCGCGCGTTAGCGCCATAGGGACCGAGGCTTCGGCACTCGATCCCTATGACGTTGTGGTGTGGCTGCCCGCAGCGACCCGCCGGCGACCGGGCTCGGGGCCGTAGCCGTAGCCGTATCCGTAGCCGTAGCCGTAGGCGTCGCCTCCGCGTACGGGTGCTCGGTTGACCACCGCTCCGACAACCCGGGCCCCAACCGCCCCGAGCCGGTCACGGGCCTCCTTGAGCTGGTCGCGGGCGGTCGCACCGTGCCGGACCACCATGAGCACCCCGTCGGCCTGCGCGCCCAGCAGCGCCGCGTCGGTGACCGGCAGCAGTGGCGGGGCGTCTAGCAGGACGATGTCGTAGTGCTGGCGCAGCCTGGCCACCACGTCGGCCATGCCGCGGGACTGGATCAGCTCGGCAGGGTTGGGTGGGTTGGCGCCCGAGGTGAGGACGTGCAGCCCGTCGTCGCCGTAGTGCTGCACCGCGTCGACCAGGTCGATGCGGCCGATGAGCACGGTGGTTAGGCCGACCGCAGACTCGAGCCGCAGGTAGTGGGCGAGCTTGGGCCGGCGCAGGTCGGTCTCGACGAGCACCACCCGCGCGCCGGTCTGGGCGAGCGTGATCGCGAGGTTCGCCGCGGTGGTGGTCTTGCCCTCCTCCGGCAGCGAGCTCGAGATCACGTACACCTTGGACGGCGAGTCCACGTCGACGAACTGCAGGTTGGTGCGCAGCACGCGGAACGACTCCACCCTCGGGTTGTGGCTGTCCAGCGCGGTGACTAGCGGTCGCTTGGCCGCCCCTGGGTCGAAGCGCACGCTGCCGAGCACGGAGGCGCCGATGATCTCCTCGACCTCGGCCACCGTCTTGACGCTGCGGTCGAGGGTCTCGCGCAGCACGGCGAGGCCGACGCCGAGCAGCAGCCCCACCACCGCGGCCAGGGCGACGTTGCGCACGACCTGGGGGCTGACCGGCGAGGTCGGCGCGTCGGCAGAATCCACGACGGTGGCCTTGATCGGCGCCTTGGTCTTGCCGACCGGTGTCTCCAGCTCGGCGACGTAGGTGGTGAACTCCTCGGCCACGGCATTGGCCAGCAACCGGGCCAGCTCGGGATCGGGGTCGGTCACGGTGACGTCGAGCAGCACGGTCTCGGGCACGACCGCGCTGGACAGCTGCTCGGACAGGTCGCTCGCGGTACCGGCGGCCTGCCGGTCGTCCAGGTTGTCGACCACGGCCGCAGCGATCTCCTCGCCGGTGATCAGGTCTGCGTACGACAAGACCCGCTGCTGCGAGAACAGGCCACCCTGGTACGAGTCGGCGCCGCCGGTGGGCGTGGACACGAACAATCGCGCGGTGGCGGCGTACTGCGGGACCTGCAACGAGCTGACCCCGGCCGCCGCGGCGACCGCGAGCAGCAGGGCGGCCGTGATGAGGCGCCAGCGTCGCCGCAGGATCCGGATGTAGTCGTGGAGGTCCACCGCCCACCCCTGTCGCCTTGCCGTTCACCGTGTGTCACGCTTTGTGTGCTGAGCGGAACTGTACGCCCGGGTAGCAGATATTTTCTACCGACCTTCCCTTCAACCCGATGTGACTATAGGCTCACTCAACGTGACGCTAGCGACACTGACGGGGCCCCGGGGGCTAGAGAGATGGCGGCGGCGACGCGTCGCTTTGCTGATCGCTTTCGACACCATGGCCTGGGTCGTGGCACTGACGGTGTTCGCAAGCGTCCGCTTCGACCTGTCCGACACGCCGGTTCGCGAGGCCGGGGTCGTCATCGCGTGCGCATTCGTGCTGACTGCGCACATCGGGCTGGGATGGATCGTCCGGCTGCACCAGGGTCGGGCCCAGGTGGGCAGCTTCGAGGACTCGGTGCTGCTCGGTGGCGTCGTCACCACCGCGGGAGCGTCGCTGACTCTGGTCAACGCCTTGCTGCCGGAGCAATGGGTGCCGCGGACGGTGCCGATCGCCGCCACCTGCCTGGCGCTCGTACTGCAGGCGTGGGGACGCGCCGCATGGCGGCGAGTGCGGGAGCGGGACAGCGAGAGCAACGACCGCACCAGGGCTGTCCCGACCCTGGTTGTGGGTGCTGGCGACGCGGGCCGTGAGCTGCTGCACTCGATGTTGCGTGACCCCGCCGGTCGCTACCGCGCGATCGGCTTCCTCGACGACGACCCACGCAAGCGGCACCGGCGCCTGCGCGGGGTACCGGTCCTCGGCACCGGCGCCGACCTCGGCCGCGTCGTTCGTGAGACCGCAGTCGAATTGGTCGTCCTCGCGATGCCGAGTGCCGGTGCCAGGGTGATGCGCCGGATGAGCGATCTGGCGCGGGCGGCGAACGTCGCCATCAAGGTGCTTCCCGGGATCAGCGAGCTGTTCGACGGCCGGGTCGGGATTGCCGACCTCCGCGACATCGACGTGACCGACCTGCTCGGCCGGCACCAGATCGACACCGACGTGGCGTCGATCGCGGGTTACCTGACCGGCAAGCGGGTGCTCGTCACCGGAGCCGGCGGTTCGATCGGTTCCGAGCTGTGCCGCCAGATCCACCGCTTCGGCCCGGCCGAGCTGATCATGCTCGACCGGGACGAGTCGGCGCTGCACGGCGTGCAGCTGTCCCTGCACGGTCGGGCCCTGCTCGACTCCCCGGACGTGGTGCTGGGCGACATCCGCGACATCCAGTTCGTGACCGGGCTGTTCGAGCAGCGCCGCCCGGACGTGGTCTTCCACGCCGCGGCGCTCAAGCACCTGCCGATGCTGGAGCAGTACCCGGGCGAGGCCGTCAAGACCAACATCTGGGGCACACTGTCAGTGCTGGACGCGGCCAAGGCGGTCGGTGTGGAGCGCTTCGTCAACATCTCGACCGACAAGGCCGCCAACCCGTGCAGCGTGCTCGGCTACTCCAAGCGTCTCGCCGAGGGGCTGACCGCGTCGGCTGCGGGTGACGCCAGCGGCACCTACCTGTCGGTGCGCTTCGGCAACGTGCTCGGCAGCCGGGGCTCGGTGCTGACCACGTTCGCCGCGCAGATCGAGTCCGGCGGCCCGGTCACAGTGACCGACCCGTCGGTCACCCGGTACTTCATGACCGTGCAGGAGGCGGTGCAGCTGGTGATCCAAGCGGCCGCGATCGGCCGCGACGGCGAGGCGCTGGTCCTCGAGATGGGCCAGCCGGTACGGATCGCCGACGTCGCCCAGCAGCTGATCGACCTGGCCGACAGCGAGGCTCGCATCGTCTTCACCGGTCTGCGGCACGGCGAGAAGATGCACGAGGACCTGTTCGCCGACGACGAGCCGGACCAGCGTCCGGTGCACCCGCAGGTCTCTCACGTAGGGGTGCCCGGCGTGATGGGACCGGACGTCCTGATGCTCGACGTGTGGGCGCAGCCGCAGGACGTGGTCATCGAGCTGGAGCATGCATGCCAGCGCATGCTTCAGCGTCCGCTGATACGGCCCCGTTGATGCTTCTAGGGAGCCTGACAGCACTCATCGCCAGCCTCGGGCTGCAGCCGGTCACGCGCTCGCTCGCAGTTAAGCGGGGACTGATCGACGTCCCGAATCACCGCTCGTCACACGACTCACCCACACCGCGATCCGGTGGGATCGCCGTTCTGGTGGCTCTTGTCGTCGGTTCGTTCGCGGTCGCGGTGACCGGAGGCGACCGAGTGAGCTGGGGGGTGGCTGCGGTCGTGGCGGCGACCGGCGTGTTGGGCCTGCTCGACGACGCGCGCAGCCTGCCAGCACTGTCTCGCCTCGGCGCGCAGCTGGTGATCGCCGGTCTCGGAACGCTCATCCTTGGGGCGCTCGGGGGATTCGGCGCGTGGAGCGGCGCAGGAGTGCCTGAGTTCGGTCTTGCAGTCGTCGCGACCCTTCTCATCGTGGCCGCGACGAATGCGTTCAACTTCATGGACGGCATCGACGGCATCACCGGACTGAGCACCGTTGTATGCGCCGGGTATCTCGCGGCTCTCACGGCGATGGAAGGACACTCAACGCTGAGCGCTCTGTCGCTGGTCGTGGCTGGTGCTGCTCTGGGTTTTCTCCCGGCGAACCTCCGCACCCCACGCGTGTTCCTCGGCGACAGCGGCAGCTATGCGCTCGGTGCAGCGACCGCGGTCATCGTGGTGCTGGCGGTCGGCGCCGGTACGCCAGCCCTCCTCGCACTGGCTGCGCTATTCGTGTATGGGCTGGACACCGGAGTTACGTTCTGCAGGCGCCTGCACCGCGGTGAACGAGTGCTCAGCGCGCACCGCGACCACGTGTACCAACAGCTGTCGACGAGCCGCCTGGGGCATCTCGGTGCTGCGACGGTAGTCGGAACCGCATCTGCCTTGGTCTGCTCATGGGCGTTGGTCGTCGCCGCTGCGGAGTTGCCCGCTTGGTGGACAGTGCCCTGGCTGATCGCGGTGGGTGTTGGCTACGTCTGGTTGCCGTCAGTTGCATTGCCGATTCCCACAGCAGTCTTGGATGGACAGGCCCCGGTCGCGGCTGTCACCGCCTCTTCTCGCCTTGCGGGGCGGTGATGGGCCTGCGCCCGACCGGTGGTCGCGTCCGGGTGGTTGTCCTGGGCTCTTCCGGTTTCGTAGGAAGCGCCGTGGTGCGGGAGCTGGCGAGCAGTGGGATCGAAGTGAGTGAGCCCCGTGCACCGCGGCTGTTGTGCGCTGCCACGGACGTGGACGGGGTTGTGAGCGCTGTCGATGGCCGCGTCGTTTCGGCCGCAGCTGCCCTCTTCGACGGCGTCGACGCGGTGGTCAACGCCGCCGGCGTGACGACCGGTCTGTTAGCGCCCAGCGATGTCTTGGTCGGCGCCAACGCACTGCTGCCAGCCACGCTGGCGGCTGCCACCCCGCAGCTGGCGCGCTTGATCCACATCTCGAGCGCCGCTGTGCAGGGCCGCCAACCCGTCCTGCGAGCAGCCGGTCCGCTGCAGCCGTTCAATCCCTACAGCGCAAGCAAGGCGCTTGGCGAGCAAGCCACCCAGATGGTGTCCGGCGGCAGGGCAATCGTTCTGCGACCGCCTTCGGTGCATGCGCCTAACCGCCGGCTCACGCGCAGGGTAGTGCGCCTGGCGTCATCAGGCGTCGCGGCTACGATCGCTCCCGGAACATGCGCCACGCCTCAGGTCCACGTGCGGAATGTTGCGGCCGCAGTCCGCCACCTGGTGCTCACGGCTGCCACGCCGCCCGCCGTGATTCTGCAGCCAAGTGAGGGCTTCACGACAGCAGGATTCCTCCATGTTATGGGTGGCAGAAAGCCGAAGTTGCTCCCACGAGCCATCGGCACACTGGCTGCACCGCTGCTGGGGCTGGCCTGCAGGTCTCCCGCGGTCGCGCAGCACGCTCGCCGGGCCGAGGTCCTGCTTCTCGGCCAGCAGCAAGAGCAGAGTTGGCTGGACCGCGACGAGTTCCGTCCGGCGGTGCGGGCGGTGCAATGGGGCGAGATGGCCGCCGGCATCCGGGCCGGCCGGGCGCGGAGCCGTTGACATGGCCACCGGGCGAGCTCTGTCGTTGGCGACGGTGTCGCAGAGCCTGTGCTTCCAGTCACCAGCCGCTTGGCCAGTCCTCTCGTCACGTGGACTACAGCTGACGTACGCCGCATCACCGGACGCTTTCGCTGACCGGCTGAGCCAGTACGGACGCTTCCAGCCGATCAGAACCGGGCGCACCCCACGCCCGGGCACGTTGATGACTGGGGCCCGCGACATCCGCCGCCTGCTCCGCACCGACTGGGACCTGGTCCAGGTGCAGAGCCCTCTGGTCGCCGCCCTGGTCCGGCTGCTGCCAAGTTCGGCACCGATCGTCTACGTCGTCCACGGTTTTCACTTCCATGCCGACGGGAATCGACTCGGCAACGCCGTCTTCAGAGGGGTGGAGCGGGCGCTTGCCGGGCGGGCCGGCGCGCTAGCCCTGGTCAGTGGTGGCGACTTCACCGCGGCGGTGCGGGCTGGACTACACGAGCGCACACTGGTTTGGCGGCTCCCCGGCGCCGGGGTAGACCTGGATCGGTTTCCGCTTCGTCCGTTGCCTCATCGCGATGGGATCAGTCTGGCCTACATCGGTGAGCTGAACGCGAACAAGGACCCCATGCGAGTGCTCGACGTCGCCCAGCAGCTGGCTCGCCGCGGTCATCGGGTGACTGCCACGGTGGTGGGTGACGGCCCCCTTCGCGGAGTCGTGCAGCGCCGTGTCCGCGAGGACTCCGCCCTGTCGTGGACGCCGTACACCGACCACCCCGAGGACGTCATCGCTGACTGCGACGCACTCCTGCTTCCCAGCCGCCGAGAGGGCCTACCACGCGTGGTCGTCGAAGCGTTGGCCACAGGTCGACCAGTTGTGGCTCGCGCGAACCGGGGTACCCGAGAACTGCTGGCCAGCCCGGATTGCGGTCGCCTGATGTCGGCGGCGAGCACGGTCGACGATTGGTGCGACGCAGTCGTTGCCACGACCGCCCAGGGCATCGACGGAGCCGTCCGGCGACAGTCGGTGCTGGCATACGGGACATCGGCGTTCGCCCGAAGCTACGGCTCGCTCATTGACCTGCTGCTGTCCGGGCGGGCGCGTCGGGGTGCTGTCGACCTGCTCGACCAACAGAATTGAACGCCATGCCTACGTCGCCGTGTGCGTGCCTCACGCCGCGTCTGAGCCCAGGGGCACGAAGGTGAACAACTCGGTCCTGCTGGTGCTGGGCCTGTACCTCGTCACGGCCGTCATGGTGGTGACTCTGCTACGCGCGGTCGGACGTGGCGAACGCGTACTCACCCCGATTGCCTTGTTCATCGGCATCGAGGTGTTCGCCGTGTGGCCGGCATTGCTGCCGGAATCAGGCAGCGTGCTCGCATCCGTGGGACCTTTTCCGGCGATCCTCGCCGCAGTATCACTGCTCGCCGCGGTGGTGACCTACTTGGTCTTCGGCGGCGCCAGCGCCGACTGCACCCGCTGGCGCGGAAGTGGGCTCATTCCGGATCAGCCTCAGT
>JALYQN010000437.1 GCA_030855835.1 Actinomycetota bacterium
GCCGCGGTCGCCGGGGCGGTGACCGCGGCGCTGGACCGGGGCGGCGCCCAGGGCACGGAGGACCCGGCTGCCGAGGACGCCGCAAGCGACGTCGGTGAGGTGGAGGTGGCGGTGCGCTACGACGGCCCTGACCTCGACGACGTCGGTCGGCTGACCGGTCTGCTCGCCCCTGGGGTGGTCGAGGCGCACTCGTCGACCCGTTGGGTGGTCGCCTTCGCCGGGTTCGCGCCCGGCTTCTGTTATCTGGTGGACGCCGATCGAGGCGAGCAGTCCCCGCTGGCGGTGCCGCGGCGGGACGAGCCGCGGACGTCGGTGCCGGCTGGTGCGGTCGGTCTGGCCGGTGAGTTCAGCGGCGTCTACCCGCGGTCGTCGCCTGGCGGCTGGCAGCTGATCGGCACCACGTCGGCCCGGTTGTGGGACCTCGACAGGGACCCGCCCGCTTTGCTGCAGCCCGGTGGCCGGGTGCGCTTCGTCGACGAGGGTGGCTCAGCCGGCGGCGTCTCGGAGGCTCCGGCGTGAGTGATGCTGGTGCGCAGCCCGCAACGCCGGCGCTCGAGATCGTCGAGGTGGGTGCGCAGGCGCTGGTGCAGGACCTCGGGCGGGACGGGTTTGCCGGCGTCGGTGTGACGCGCTCGGGGGCCGCCGACCGGGAGGCGCTGCGGCTGGCGAACCGGCTGGTCGCCAACGCCGAGAACAGCGCCGGCATCGAGATCCTGCTGGGTGGGTTGACCCTGACCGCGCTGCAGCCGCTGACTGTCGCGCTCACCGGTGCCGTCGCTGCGGTGACTGTGGACGGGCGCGGAGCAGGTGTCGGCGCGCCGGTGCGGGTGCCGGCCGGCGCGCGAGTGTCGATCGGGGTCCCGGAGACCGGGCTGCGTACCTATCTGGCCGTACGCGGCGGCATCAGCGTCGGCGCGGTTCTCGGGTCGCGCGCCACCGACACGCTGGCCGAGCTGGGTCCGGCGCCGTTGCGGGCCGGTGACCGGCTGCCCGTCGGTCCGCCTCCCCCGGCGCAGCCGGTGATCGACCTGGCGCCGGTCACCGCGCTGCCGTCCGGGGAGGTGGTCCTGCAGGCGGTACCCGGTCCGCACGACGACTGGCTGGACGGCGGTCTCGCCGCACTGGCAGCTGCGCAGTGGACGGTGTCCGACCGCGGCGATCGGGTTGGCCTGCGGCTCAGCGGAGCACCGCTGTCCCGGTCAGAGGCGCACGAGGGGGTCGAGGCCCCCACCGAGGGGATGCTGCGCGGGGCGGTGCAGGTGCCGCCTGGCGGGGAGCCGGTGCTGATGCTGGCCGACCATCCGGTGACCGGGGGGTACCCGGTGGTGGCGGTCGTCGTCGACGCGGACTGCGACCGTGCGGCTCAGCTGCGTCCGGGGCAGCGGGTGCGGCTGCGGCTGCTGCCGCGTCCCCGCTGGTGAACCCGGTGGTGAACCCGGTGGTGAGCCCGGGTGGTGAGCCCGGGTGGTCAGCCGGGTGGGGGCGCAGAGCGCAGCGGAGGTCATGCGCCGGTACGCAGGTAGTCCAGCTGGGCGGCGACCGACATCTCTGCGGCGGGCCACAGCACCGGGTCGACCTCGGCGTAAACGCTCTGCACGACCGTGCGCGGCGTCGCCAGCCCGGCCGCCACCGCCGCTCGCACCTGCTCCAACCGCTCGTGCCGGTGCTTGAGGTAGCCGTCGAGCACCGCGAGCGCGTCGTCCAGCACCGGCCCGTGCCCCGGCAGCACCCGCGTCACCTGGGCGTCCTCAGCCAGGTCCCGCAGCCGGTGCAGCGACCCGAGGTAGGGGCCAAGGGCTCCGTCAGGGTGCGCCACCACGCTGGTACCGCGCCCGAGCACCGTGTCCCCGGTCAACACCGACCGGTCACCGGGCAGCACGAACGACAGCGAGTCGGACGTGTGCCCCGGGGTTGCCACCACCCGCAGCTGCAGGCCGTCGACCTCGACGACGTCGCCGCCGGCCAGGCCCTCGTCTCCGAGTCGGTGCGCCGGGTCGAGGGCACGCACGCCGCAACCCGACGACTCCGCGAACGCTCTGGCGCCCTCGGCATGGTCGGCGTGGCGGTGCGTCAGCAGCACCACCGCCACCGCACCAGCCTGCCGGGCGACCTCATGCAGGTGGCCGGGGTCCAGCGGTCCCGGGTCGACAACGACCGCCCGGGCACCTGCAGTGGCGCGCAGCACCCAGGTGTTGGTGCCGTCCAGGGTCATCGGCCCCGGGTTCGGTGCCAGCACGCAGGTCGCGTACGGGTCGACGGCGCCTCCCGTCCAGCCAGCGATCATCGTGGCGGTCCGATTGGATCAGTGCCCGCCTCGCGGGTCTCCTCGCGGGTCTCCTCGCCGGTCGCCGCACCGGTCTCCAGCCACATCCGACCGCCGTCCACCACCAGCTTCGGCTCGACCGGGGCGATGGTGCGGGCCGTGGCCGCGACCAGTGCGTCCGCCGCCCGGTCTAGCCGGGCGACGTCCTGGCAGGTGCGCAGC
>JALYQN010000442.1 GCA_030855835.1 Actinomycetota bacterium
GCTCCGACGTGAGCGCGATCGCCAGCAGGGCACTGCGCGACGGCGACGACTTCGTACTGACCGGGCAGAAGATGTGGATCACCAACGGCGGCACGTCCAACCTGCTGTGCGTGCTGGTCAAGACCGACGAGGGCGCCCACACGCCCTACCGCAATCTGACCGCGTTCCTCGTCGACAAGCAGCCTGGCTTCGGCGAGACCATGCCTGGCCTCACCATCCCCGGCAAGCTCGACAAGATGGGTTACAAGGGCGTCGACTCCACCGAGGCCATCTTCGACGGGCACCGCGTTCCGGCCGCACAGGTGCTCGGCGGTGCCACCGGCCGCGGCTTCTACCAGATGATGGACGGTGTCGAGGTGGGCCGCGTCAACGTTGCGGCCCGTGGCTGCGGAGTGGCGCTGCGGGCCTTCGAGCTGGCCATCGCCTATGCGCAACAGCGGCAGACGTTCGGCAAGCCGATCGCTGAGCACCAGGCGGTGCAGTTCCGCCTGGCGGAGATGGCCACCAAGGTCGAGGCGGCGCACGCGATGATGGTGATGGCGGCGCGGAAGAAGGACGCCGGCGAGCGCAACGACGTCGAGGCGGGCATGGCCAAGTACCTCGCCAGCGAGTACTGCAAGGAGGTCGTGGAGGGGGCGTTCCGCATCCACGGCGGCTACGGGTACTCGCGGGAGTACGAGATCGAGCGGCTCTACCGGGAGGCGCCGATGCTGCTCATCGGCGAGGGCACCTCCGACATCCAGAAGATGATCATCGGCCGACGGCTGCTGGAGACCTACGCGCTCTGAGGCTCCGGGGCTGGCGGAGCGTCTGCCGCCGACCACAGGCATCGCCAGCTGACGCGCTCGCGCCGCTTGTACTTGCCTATCTGGTCGCCCTCGACCGCCTTGCCCGCTTCCTCCCAGTCGTACTCGGTCTCGACGCGGAAGCCGTACGTGCGAAGCATCAGCCGCAGAGCAGCCGGCGAGGGCCAGCCGACCAGAGTGGTGGTGCCCTCGGTGTAGTCGTCCACGGCGGCGTGCGCCTGCCGGCCCGCCTTGTTGACGAGGATCTTGATGATCTTGCCCTTGGCGTTGACCACCCGGGTGTCCAACAGCAGGTGGCCAGGCTCCAACCTGCGCAGCAGCGAGAACAGCTCCGGGTAGCGCAGTGTGTGGTAGAGGAACCCGAAGCACTGCACGACGTCGACCTCGAGCTTCTCGCTGACCAGGACCGCGAAGACGTCACCGGCGATGAACCGGTACGAGCCGACCTTCGCGCCATAAGCGGCGAGTGTTTGCTCGGCATGGTCCACCAACTCGGGCCGGGCCTCGATCCCCGTGACGTGAGCGGCGCCGGCCTCGAGCGCGGCCATCGACCACCGGCCGTCATGGCTGGCGATGTCGAGTACGCGGGCACCGGCGAGGACATCGCGGTTGGTCTGGATCAGCGCCCGGTGGCGCAGGTTCAACCGGCGCACTCCAACCGCGGTCGTGCTGGTCTCGAGGAAGCGCGGGTGGTCGTCGAAAAACCCGAGCTCCCGAGCGCCTTTCACCCTTGCCGTCGTGCCCGACATCGATCCCACCCCCACCGGTGCTGTCATGCCACGCACGCACACTGGAGTCGGCGCGCCGAATCAGCATGACACGGCCGAGTCTCGACACCCCGCAGCAGACCGGGCTGCCTAGGTAAGGGCAGGTGGTCTGGGCCGTTACGGGCGTGGGCTGGCACCATGGCAACTGGGACCGGCCGCACCTGGAGGAGATTACGATGTCGATGCAACAGCCGATGCGGATGCCGACCCCGCCCACTGGCGTTCCGGTCGGGTCGTACGAGACCTATGAGGCCGCCCAACGGGCTGTGGACTACCTGTCCGACCAGGGGTTTCCGGTGCAGCACGTCACCATCGTGGGCAACGGGCTCCGCATGGTCGAGCGGGTCATCGGCCGCTGGGACCGCAACAAGGCCGCCGCCACCGGGGCCGCCGGCGGTGCATGGTGGGGGTTGTTCCTCGGGCTGATGCTGTCGCTGTTCTCCGAGGGCAGCTCGGGGCTCATCCTGGTAGTGCTCGCGGCGACTATCGCCGGCGCCGTCTTCGGCGCCGTCTTCGGCATGATCGGCTATGCCATGACCGGCGGCCGGCGCGACTTTCGCTCGCACAGCAG
>JALYQN010000443.1 GCA_030855835.1 Actinomycetota bacterium
GTCACCGAGGCACCACCCGACCACGGCCACCGCGACCGATCCGGCGGCGACGGCGGTGAGACCGGCGATGCGACGAGCTCGCCGGCGGCGGCCGCCGCGGTGCACCCGGTCCAGCAGAGCCGCGCCGTCGGTGTCCGCGCCGTCGGTGTCTGGGCCGTCGCGGTCCGATCCGTCGGCGCCATGACGCAACGCCGTACGGAGCCGGTCGTCGTCCGTGCTCATGCCGAGTGGGCAGAGCTGGTCGGCTGGCTGGTCGGGTGGTGGGTCGGCTGGCTCACCGGGCGCTGGCCCCGCCCACCGGTACCGCGAGCTCGGCACGAAGCTTGCTCATCGCCTTCGAGGCCTGACTCTTGACCGTGCCGGGCGAGCAGCCGAGAACCCGCGCGATCTCGGCCTCGGACAGGTCCTCGTAGTAGCGCAGCGCGAGGACCGCGCGCTGGCGCGCCGGGAGTGCCCGAACCGCCTGCCACAGGTCGCTGTCGCGATGCTGGTCGCGGTGGCCGTGGTCGGGTGGTGCCTCGGTGACCGTCTCGCGCCGCAGCCGTCGCCACATGCTGATGTTGCTGTTCACCATCACGCGCCGGACGTACGCCACCGGATCGTCACGCTCGTTCAGGCGCGGCCAGGCCAGGAGGGTCCGCTCGAGTGCGTCCTGCACCAGGTCGGCGGCCGCGTCACCGCTGCCGGTCAGCACCCGCCCGAAGCGCAGCAGGTCGGGCAGCCTGGCCCGCACGAAGGCGTCGAAGTCCGCCGAGTCGCGCGAGTGCCAGGAGCCGGCTGCGTCCCACGCACCCCTGCTCCCGTTTCCGGTGTGCTCCGACACTGCACCCATGACTGCGTCTGACAATCCCCCCGGACCGCTACGGCACCGGGACGACCCCGTGACCCACCGAGCGGAAGTCCGAATTCTCCCACACCGAAGGGGTCGGTGGGGCGTCGTCAAGACTGACGATCGGGCGTCGCCACCAACACCGACGGACCCTGCACGCATCGACCGCGTGTGCGCGCGGCGCGGCTGCCTAGGCTGGCCGGATGACCCGACCCGCGAGCTCCCCCGCCGACACTTCGGTCCGGTCGGGGGAGTCGCCGATGCAGGCCCTGGTGGAGGCTCGGGGACTACGCAAGTCGTACGGCACGGTCGAGGCGGTGCGGGGCATCGACGTGACGGTGCGTCAGGGTGAGGCATTCGGATTCCTCGGCCCGAACGGGGCGGGCAAGTCCTCGACGATGCGGATGATCGCCGCGGTGTCGACGGCGAGCTCGGGGTCGCTGCGGGTGCTGGGGCTCGACCCGGCAACCGACGGGCCCGAGATCCGCTCTCGGATAGGGGTGTGCCCGCAAGAGAACACCCTCGACTCCGAGCTCACCGTGCGCGAGAACCTGCTCGTGTACGGGCGCTTCTTCGGCTTGGCCCGCCCCGAGGTCGCCAGGCGCGCAGACGAGCTGCTCGCGTTCGTCCAGCTGACTGACAAGTCAGCAGCGCGGGTCGAGGAGCTGTCCGGCGGGCTGAAGCGCCGGCTCACCGTGGCGCGCTCGCTGATCAACAACCCCGAGCTGCTCATGCTGGACGAGCCGACCACCGGCCTCGACCCGCAAGCCCGGCACCTGCTGTGGGACCGGCTGTTCCGGCTCAAGCAGGGCGGGACCACGTTGCTGCTCACCACCCACTACATGGACGAGGCCGAGCAGCTGTGCGACCGGCTGATGGTCATCGACGAGGGGGTGATCGTCGCCGAGGGCTCACCGGTCGAGTTGATCCGGGACCACTCCAGCCGCGAGGTGTGTGAGCTGCGGTTCGGGGTCGACGACGACCACGAGCAGCTGGCCCATCGCCTCGAGGCACTCGGCGAGCGCGTCGAGGCGCTGCCCGACCGGGTCCTGGTCTACGCCCGGGACGGCGAGCAGGTCGTACGCGGGGTGCACGAGCTGGGACTGCAGCCGCGTAGCACGTTGGTGCGCCGCAGCACGCTGGAAGACGTCTTCCTGCGCCTCACCGGCCGCTCGCTGGCGGACTGACCGAATGGCGCCTTGATGGCCATCATGCATCCGCCTCCCGCTCGGAACGGGCTGGTGTGGCGCCAGCTCGACCACTGGCGCGCACGCTGGCGCCGAACCTGGCGGGGCAGCGCGATCACCAACTTCGTGCTGCCGGTGCTGTACCTGCTGGCGATGGGGGTGGGCCTGGGTTCTTACGTCGACGACGGCGGTGCGACCGCGTCGCTGGGCGGTGCGGACTACCTCGACTTCATCGCCCCTGGCCTGCTCGCGACCGCGGCCATGCAGAACGCCGTGGGTGCCTCGACCTGGCCGGTGATGGGCGCGATCCGTTGGGACAAGACCTACTACGCGATGATCGCCACCCCGCTGCGGGTGCGCGACATCCTGATCGGCAACCTCGGCCTCGTCACCGCCCGGCTCACGCTCACCGCGGCGGTGTTCTGGCTGGTGCTGGCACTGTTCGGGATCGTCGTCCTGCCTTGGGCGGTGCTGGCCGTTCCTGCGGCCGTGCTGGTCGGGCTCGCACATGCCACCCCGTGCTTCGCGTACGCCGCATGGCTCGAGCGCGAGACCGGCTTCATGCTGCTGTACCGCGTCGGCGTGGTGCCCATGTTCTTGTTCTCGGGCGCGTTCTTCCCGGTCTCGCAGCTGCCCGACGCGCTGGAGTGGCTGGCACGGTTGATGCCGCTGTACCACGGGGTGGAGCTGGTCCGTGGACTCGTGCTCGGGACCCCCGAGCTGCTGGGCGACCTGGGCCACGTCGGCTACCTCGGGGTGTGGTGCGTCGGCGGCTTCGTGCTTGCCGACCGGATACTCGCTCGCCGGCTGGAGGGCTGAGCCGTCGCCGTCGGGTTCGCGGCGAGGCACCTGATCGCCCGCAACTACCTGGTCTACCGCCGGGAGTGGGTGGTGTTCCTGACCGGCTTCCTGGAGCCGTTGCTGTACCTGCTGTCGATCGGCATCGGGATCGAGCAGCTGGTCGGCGAGTTCAGGATCGGTGGCGACGTGGTCTCCTACACCGAGTTCGTGGCCCCGGCCATGCTTGCCGCCTCCGCGATGAACGGCTCGCTGTTCGACGCCACGTTCGGGGTCTTCTTCAAGCTCAAGTACGAGAAGTTCTACGACTCGGTGCTGGCGACACCGCTGCAACCGGTCGACGTCGTCGTCGGCGAGCTGGTGTGGTCGTTGCTACGCGGCGGGCTGTACGCCTGCATGTTCGTCGTCGTCATGGCTTCGCTCGGTCTGACGCGCTCGTGGTGGACGCTGCTCGCCGCGCCGGCCGCCGTCGTCATCGGGTACGCGTTCGCCGGCGCGGGCATGGCGCTGACCACCTGGATGCGGTCGTGGCAGGACTTCGACTTCATCACGCTGGCGGTGCTGCCGATGTTCTTGTTCTCGGCCACGTTCTTCCCGCTGGAGCGCTACCCCGACGGTGCGGAGTGGCTCGTGCAGGCCACCCCGCTCTACCACGGCGTTGTGCTGTGCCGCGGGCTCACCACCGGAGCACTGGGCACCGAGATGCTGCTGGCGGTGGCCTACCTCCTGGTCATGGGCAGTGTCGGGCTGTTGGTCGCGTCCCGCCGCTTCGGCACGCTCCTGCTCCGCTGACCTTGCCTCGACAGGGTCGTCAGACGGGCGGAGCGGGCAGGCCCAGCTCCGCGGCGCAGTCGGCGAGCATGGACTCGAACAGCGTCGACGTGTCGGCCATCGCCCAGTGCAGGTGGCCGAAAGCCTCCAGGGTGACCGTGCCGTACAGGCGCGCCCAGGACCGGACGTACAGGTAGCGGACCTCGAGCGGCAGCCCGGCCATCGGCTCGTCGGCCTCGTCGAGCTGGCGCAGCAGCTCTGGGTTGATGCCGGACAGGTCGGGTGGCGGGATCACGCCGGTGTGCCACATCGCGGCGAACACCTCTGCGAAGACCGCGCCGAAGCGCTTCCCCGCCTCGTGCGTGCACCCGCCCACGGTGGCGGGATCGTGCGGCCGTTCGCTGTTCAGCGGGTTGGCGAACAGCAGGCCGTACTCGTGCCGGTGCTCCAGCGCCCAGCCGCGGAACGCCCAAGCCATCGACATCAGCCGCGCGGGCAGGTCGTCCTCGGCCTGCGCGTCGCGGGCCCGTACGAGGTGGGCGACCAGCTCGTCGTACAGGCTGCCGCCGAGCAGGTCGAGCAGGTCGTCGAGGCTGTCGGCGTAGCGGTACAGGGCAGGTGCGGTCATGCCGACCGCCCGGGCCACTGCCCGCAGGGTCAGCTCCTCCCCGTCGGCAACCAGCGCCTGCGCGGCCCGCAGGATCTCGTCCCGGGTCCGGGCATGCACCCGCTCGCGGCGGGTGGGGGAGCCCGCAACGGGGTCGCCATCCGTCGGCGTAGGGGTGGGCTTGACAGCGGCCATGCTCGACAGCATAGTAAACACCGTTTACAGTGAACGCTGTTCACTATCGCGACGAGCATTAACTAAGGTGGCCGTGATGCAGCGATGGGGTCGGTTCGTGGCCAGGCGGCGCTGGGTCGTGCTGGGGCTGGCGGCGCTGGTCATAGCGGCCACCGCGATGTTCGGTACCGGCGTGTTCGCCGCCCTCACCGACGGGGGGTTCGACGACCCGGACAGTGAGTCGGCCCGGGCGCAGGCGCGGATCACCGAGACGTTCGGCCGCACCGATGCCGACGTGCTGGTGCTCTACTCCGGTACCACCGATGTCGCCGACCCGGCGGCTCGGCGGGCCGTGACCGATGTGATCGAGGCGCTGCCGGGCGAGAGCGTCGCCGCGGTGGCCACCCCGTGGGCCGCCGGCGGTGCTGGTCTGGTGTCCGACGACGGCCGCTCGGCGCTGGTCGCGATCACGCTGCGCGGTAATGACGACGCCGAGCGCGCCGAGGCGTACGAGCACATCGAGGGCTCGCTGGACGCTGCCGGCCTGGACGAGCAGGTGGGTGGGACGGCGGCGGTCTTCAGTGACGTGGGGGAGCAGGTCGAGGCCGACATCGCTCGCGCCGAGTCGATCACGCTGCCGGTCGTGCTGCTGCTCAGCCTGCTGATCTTCGGCAGCCTCGCGTCGGCGCTGCTGCCGGTGCTCATCGGCGGGATCGCGATTCTCGGCGCCTTTGCGATGCTGCGTCTGCTCACCGAGTTCACCGACGTGTCGATCTTCGCGATCAACGTCATCACGCTGCTGGGTCTCGGCCTGGCGATCGACTATGCGTTGTTCGTCGTCAGCCGGTTTCGGGAGGAGCTGGCCCGTGGGCGCAGCACCGCCGACGCGATCGCCGCCACGATGGCGACCGCCGGCCGCACAGTCGCTTTCTCCGGGCTCACCGTCGCCGTCGCGCTGGCGTCGCTGCTGCTGTTCCCACAGGTCTTCCTGCGCTCGATGGGGTTCGGGGGGATGGCGGCGGTCCTGGTCGCGATGGTGACCGCGCTCACCCTGCTCCCGGCGCTGCTCGCCGTCCTTGGCCCTCGGGTCGACTGGGGACGAGTGCCGCTCCTGAACCGCCGGGTGCCGGGCGGGGGTGGCGCCGAGCACGGCGCGTGGGCACGGATCGCGCGCGCGGTGATGCGGCGGCCGGTGGCGGTGCTGACCGTCAGCGTGCTCGGTCTGCTCGCGCTCGGGTTGCCGTTCCTGCGGGTGGAATGGACCGGGGTCGACCACCGGGTCCTCCCCGAGGGCACCGAGAGCCGCACGGTCGCCGAGCGGGTCGACAGCGACTTCGCCGGCCAGGACGGCTCACTCGCCCGGCTTTTCGTCTCCGGCGTGGACCGATCCGACCTGGCCGCGTACGAGAGCGCGCTTCGTGACGTGGGCGACGTGACCGACGTGCGCACCATCGGACAGTCGGGAGGGGACGCCGTGGTCGAGGTGGCCTACCCGTTCCAGGCGCAGACCGAGCCGGCCCGCGCAGTGGTGGAGCAGCTGCGCGCGGTCCCTGCACCGGAGGGCGCCGACGTCCTGGTCGGCGGCGAGTCGGCGGCGCTGGTGGACCTGCTCGACTCACTCGGCGCCACCCTGCCGTGGATGGGTCTGGTCGTGGTGTTGGCGATGATGGTGTTGCTCTTCGTGGCGTTCGGATCCATGGTGCTGCCGGTGAAGGCGGTCGCGGTGAACGCGATCTCGGTGGTGGCGTCGTTCGGGGTCGTCACCTGGATCTTCCAGGAAGGCAATCTGGCCGGCACGCTGGGCTTCACGCCGCTCGGCGCTCTCGATGCCACCCAGCCGATCCTCATGCTGGCGATCCTGTTCGGGCTGTCGATGGACTACGAGGTGTTCCTGCTGTCGCGTATCCGTGAGCAGTGGGACCGCACGCACGACAACACGGCCGCGGTCGCGGTCGGTCTGCAGCGCACCGGCGGCATCATCACCAGCGCCGCGCTGCTGCTCGCAGTCGTGATCGGTGCGTTCTCGACCTCCGGCATCACCTTCATCAAGATGATCGGTGTCGGCATGCTGGTGGCGATCCTGGTCGACGCCACGGTCGTACGGGCGCTGCTGGTACCGGCCGCGATGCGGCTGATGGGGGACGCGAACTGGTGGGCACCGGCCCCGATGGCGCGCTGGTGGCAACGCCACGGGTTCCGCGATGAGTCGGCGGTCGACTGCGCTGCTGGCCCTGGCGCCGCCGGTGGTCCCGCTTCGCAGCCGGATGTGCGTGACGAGGCGGAACGCATACTGACCCGGTGAGGCACAGCGAGTTCTGGTCGCGGATGGACGAGCACCTCGGGAGCGGGTACGCGCAGGTGTGGGCGCAGCAACAGGTGCTGGTCGAGCTCGAGGGCCGCACGGTCGCCGAGGCCCTCGCCGCCGGGGTGCCGCCGCGGCAGGTCTGGCGGGCGGTGTGGCAGCAGCTGGAGCTGCCGGCCTCCGAGCGCTGACCGCTCCAGCCCGCCCCGTTAGGCTTCGGCCCGGCTGGTACGGATCTTCCGACTGGTGGGTTGTTGTGGCAGCCGAGCGGTCGGAAGATCCGTGTGGCTTCGGCCTGCCCCGACCGGATGTTCCGACGGGTGGGTTGTTGTGGCAGCCGAGCGGTCGGAAGATCCGTACGGCCTCCGGGCACTGCCCGCGCGGGCGGGGGGAGCGCGGGTTAGCGCGGGATGACCCAGATCCCCTTGGCGGCCCGGGTCCCGATGGTGACCGGGTGCGCGGCGCGGTCGACGGACAGCGACATGACGCCTGCATGCTCGAGCCGTTCGGTGACCAGGATCCGGGCGTCCAGCACCAGGTCGAGCGAACCGAAGTAACGCAGGTTGTCGGGCTCCGCGTCGGCGAACCGCGCGATGTCGCCCTGCTCGCCCGCCAGCAGGCCCGCCAGCGACACTGCCGCCGGCCGGCTCACGTCGCCATCGACTGACGGGATCGGGTCACCGTGCGGGTCGCGCCGAGGGTGGCCCAGCAGCGCGTCGATCCGTTCGATGAAACGGTCCGATACGGCGTGCTCGATGACCTCCGCCTCCCCGTGCACCTCATCCCAGCCGTAGCCGAGGGTCTCGACCAGGTAGCACTCGATGAGTCGGTGCCGGCGCACCATCTGCACCGCCAGGGCGCGACCACGACCCGTGAGCTCGATGGCCCCGTACGGCGCGTGGCTCACCAAGTCGTGCTCGACCAGCCGGCGCAGGTGCTCGGACACCGTGGACGGGCCGACGCGCAGCTTGTCGGCGATCATCTTGCTGGTGACCGGGACGTCCTCCCACTCCCGGGCCGACCAGATGACCTTGAGGTAGTCCTGGGCCACGGCGGTCAGGTCTGAGAGCGCCACCCTCGACCGCCGGTTCATCCGCCCACCAGCAGCCCGGTCGCGTACAGGATCGCCACCCCGGTGAGAATCCCGGCCACGCTCGCCGGGTAGAGCGCGCGTCCGGTCTGGTCGCGCATGGCCGGGACGAGCTGGACGATCACCTGCACGATCGCGCCGACGCCGACGCCGATGAGGAACACCGCCACTTCCGGGTTGTACGCCGAGGCGCCGACCACGGCGCCAAGGATCGCGGGTGCCCCGGCGACGAGACCCAGCAGGGCCAGTCGCCACAGCGCGGGCGGCGCCCGGTGCGCGAGCGGGGCCACGATGGCGAGACCCTCGGTGGTGTTGTGCAAGGCGAAACCGACCACCAGGAACGTGCCCAGCGCCAGCTCGCCGATCGCGTACGCAGAACCGATCGCGAGCCCCTCGCCGAAGTTGTGCAACCCGATCCCCACCGCGACCAGCACTGCTAGCTGGTACGGGCCGGAGCCCGCCTTGGCTGCCCGCTCGCGACGGTCCCGCAGCCAGCGGCCGAGTGCCACCAGCGACAGGTACGCCAGCGCGGCCCCGACGAACAACAGCTCCACCCCTCCGAACACCCCGGCACTGCCGGCCGCGACCTCGGTGCCCTCGAGGAAGCCGTCCACCGCCAGGAAGCCGAGCAGGCCGACGGTGCCGGCCATCAGGATGCGGGTCCACTGCTCGCGCGCCCGCCGCAGCAAGGGCAGGAACAACATGCCCAGCGTCACCGGGATGATCCCGACGTACGTGCCCAGCAACGCCATCAAGCCGTAGAACCCGCTGTCGGCCTCCGGCGTCGCGACCGCGACCTCCACCTCGTGCTCGAACGTTGCGCCCGACGAGGTGAGCATGGTGATCAGCAGCGGCGAGCCCTCCTGCCACGGGTAGTCCAGGACCAGGGTCTGGGTTTTCAGTCGGTCGACCGCGTCGGTGGACTCGGTGAAGTCGACGTACGCGTCGTTGACGAACACCTGCTGCACGTTGACCGGGTCGGGCCCGACGCCGCGCACGGTGAGCTCGATCCGTCCCGGCCGCAGAACGGTCTGCTCCACGGCGAGGTCCTCGACCGCCGGGCCGGTGCGTGCGTCGAGCGTGTTCTCGCCGACGGTCAGCAGGGCGACCAGGGCGGCGACGATCACCGTCAGCGGGACGAGCGCCAAGGCCCACCCCGGCACCCGGCGCAGCGGGGTGGTTGCCGTCGGGGGCGTGGCGGTGTCCGCTGCCATCTCGCGCCCGGTCGCGCTGTCGGTGGCCATCAGACGACCCGGAACATTCCCATCCAGCCGAGCTCGGCGAACTCGGTCTTGTGGGCATGGAACATGAAGTCTCCCCGGTGCTTGAAGCGCAGCTCGAGGATCCCTCGCTCGCCCTGGCCCAGCACGACGGTGTCGGTGAGGTCGCGCGGTTCGAGCCGGGTCCCGGTCGGGTAGTAGTCAAAGAAGTTGGCGTGCACGTGGAAGGAGTTGATCGGGTCGTACTCGAGCGTGTTGACCAGGTAGATCCGCAGCAGCTCGCCCCGAGCGACCTCGATCGGTTCGTTCATGTGGTGGAACGCGACGGTGTTGATGGCGTAGGTCTGGTTGCTGGCCGCGTCGAAGTTGGTGTTGAAGCCGTTCATCACCATGACCATCTCGTCGGCCTCGGGACGGCCGGGCTTCGGGTCACAGATGTACGCCCCGTACAGGCCGCGCGCGATGTGCTCGGCAAGCGGCCCGACGTGGCAGTGGTAGAGGTGCAGGCCGAATGGCTCCGCTTCGAACTCGTACGTCGTCTCGCCACCTGCCGGGATCGTCCCGGCGCCGATGCCGGGGACCCCGTCCATCTCGGCGGTGTGGAAGCCGTGGAAGTGGATCGTGTGCGGGTGCTCCGACCCGTTGACGAACCGGACTCGCATCAGGTCGCCCTCGGTGGCGCGCAGCGTCGGACCGGGAATCCGCCCGTTGTACGTCCATGCCGGGTAGCGGACGCCGGGAGCGACCTCGATCTCCTTGTCCTGCGCGAACATCTCGTACTCGCGCAGCACCCGCCCGCCGGGCAATCGAGTGACCGTGCCGTAGTCGAAGTCACGCAGGATGTCGGTCGGGTGGAACCCGTTGGCCGCGTGGTCCACCACGGCACCGGCCTGGAAGGTTGGCCCTTCGTGCCCACCGCCGTGCTGAGAACCGCGCCCTGAGCTGTGCCCGCCGGTCTGACCCGGCGAGACGCCGGCCGCCGCGAGGGGGTCCGGGTGGGCGCCGGGCAGGGCATATGGCAGGACCGGGACCGTCACCCCCGCGACGGCAGCGCCCCCGAGGAGTCGCCGTCTGCTGATCGCTCGCATGGGGCAGCCTAAACCATAGTTGCGGCCTTTGCTGGCAGTAGTCTTCGGCCGACCGAAATCGGCCCCGAATCAACAGCTACCAGGTGAACCGCAGCACGACGCCGATCGCAACCGCCCAGCCCGCCTGCGCCACCAGCCAGCGGGTGCGGTCCCGCGCGTCGAGCCAGGCCGTCAGTGGGACCAGCCAGATGGTGAAGGGCAGCCAGATCCGCTCCACCTCCGAGCGGGACAGCCCGGACAGGTCTGCTGTCCCCATCGCCACCACTGCGCCGAGCGCGAGCCACCACGCGGCCGGCCCCCGGGGGGACCAACGACGAGACATGCCGGTTTCCCCAGCGACGGGGAGGTCGAATCGTCGATACACCGTGCGGCCGATCGCCGCCACCACAGCCGGGCCGACGCAGAAGCAGACGACCGCGAGGTTCGCCCAGACCCAGTAGGCCTGGGGCCGCTCGGAGGCGATGCCGCGGTAGTAGCGGTTCACCACCTCCTGCTGCCCGTCCAGCCACCAGAACCCCAACGTGGCGAACAGCCCGACCACCGCCAGCCCACCCACCACCGCGGGCAGCAGCGGGCGCCAGGACCGTCCGGCCGCCAGCACGGCCAGCGCCAACACACCGATCAGCAGCAGTCCGTACGACAGGTTGATCGCCAACCCCAGCGCGACCCCGGCGACCGCACCGAGCGCGACCGCGCTCGGCCACCTGGGTGCGACAGCCGCGAGAGCCAGCAGCGCCAGCCCCCAGGCCGCGGCAGCCATGAAGACTCCGTCGGCCGAGACGACCGACCACGTGACCAGAGGCGTCAGCGCGAGGAACGGGGCCGCAGTGCGCGCGGTGCGCTCGTCACCGAGCGCACGCAGTGTCACCAGGAC
>JALYQN010000473.1 GCA_030855835.1 Actinomycetota bacterium
GGTCAGCGAGACTCAGCGAGCTCGTCTGCGCTACCGGCGCCGGCGGTCCCTGCAGCGCGGTCTGGTCGCCGCCGCGTCCACGGTGCTGGTACTCGGTCTGCTCGGTTGGGCGGTGACCAGCGCACCGGGCTGGACCTCGGTGCGGGTGCGCTACTTCGACCTCGACGAGGCGCGCACCGCGCTGCCCGACGTCGCCTCCGCGTTCTGGCTTAACGTGCGCATCTTCGTCGTCGCGGAGGTGCTGATCCTCGTCGTGGCGGTGGTGGTCGCGCTGCTGCGCGTGGTCCCGTCGGCCGCGCTCGCCCCGCTGCGCCTGCTGGCGATCATCTACACCGATGCCTTCCGCGGCACGCCCACGCTGCTGGTGGTGTTCCTGGTCGGCTTCGGCTTCCCGGCGCTGCAGCTGGAGGGCGTGCCGACGAGCCTGTTCTGGCTGGGCGTCATCGCGCTCACCCTGTCGTACGGGGCGTACGTCGCGGAGGTGGTCCGCGCCGGCATCGTGTCGGTGCACCCGAGCCAGGCGCTCAGCGCCCGTGCGCTCGGGCTGTCCTACAGCCAGTCGATGCGCCGGGTGGTCCTGCCGCAGGCGATGCGGCGGGTGCTGCCGCCGCTGCTCAACGACTTCGTGTCACTGCAGAAGGACACCGCCCTGCTGGCCTCGATCGGCCTGGTGGAGGCGCTCCGGGTGGCTCAGATCCAGGCCAGCCAGAATTTCGACTTCACGCCGTATGTCGTGACCGCGGTGTTCTTCATCGCGGTCACCGTGCCCATCGCCCGCGTGACCGACTGGCTGTCGCTGCGTCAGGTCCGCCGCGAGCAGGGTGCCGCGGCATGAACGCCCCCCTGCTCGAGGTCGAGGGACTGCGCCGCCGGTACGGCGGCCGCGACGTCCTGCGTGGCATCGACCTGAGCCTCGACCCGGGAGAGGCGGTTTGCGTCATCGGCGCGAGTGGGTCGGGCAAGTCGACGCTGCTGCGCTGCATCGACCTGCTGGAGCAGGTCGACGACGGCAGGGTGTTACTGGACGGGACGGACGTCACCGACCCACGGGTGGACGCGGACGCGGTCCGCCGGCAGATCGGGGTGGTGTTCCAGGCGTACAACCTGTTTCCCCACCTCACGGCGCTGGACAACGTGATGCTCGCGCCACGATTGGTGCACCGCCGGAGGAAGGCCGAGGCGCGTGCCGACGCGGAGCGGCTGCTGGAGCGCTTCGGCCTCACCGACAAGGCCCTGGCCTACCCCGACAGCCTGTCGGGCGGCCAGCAGCAACGGGTGGCGCTGGTCCGTGCGGTGGCCTCACGGCCACGGCTGCTGCTGCTCGACGAGGTGACCTCCGCGCTCGATCCCGAGCTGGTCGGCGACGTCCTCGACATGGTCGCCGAGCTGCGGCGCGACGGCATGACGATGCTCATCGCCACCCACGAGCTGGCCTTCGCCCGCGACGTCGCCGACCGGGTGGCCTACCTGCACGACGGGGTGGTGCATGAGGAGGGCCCGGCGGCACGGCTGCTCGCCGAACCCCGGCGCGAGCGCACTGCTACCTACCTCGCGCGGTTCCGGGCCGGGCTCTGAGCGTGGTGGCCGGTCGGCTCAGCCGAACAGGCCCTCGACCCAGTGCTGCTTCTTCTTCTGCTTCGACGAGTACGACCGGTGGTGATCGTCGTCGTCATCGTCGTGATCGCGCCCCCGGTAGCGATCGTCGTCACGGTGCCGGTCGTGTGACTCGTACGACCGCTCCGGCGTGCCGCGCGGTGGCGCGACGGCCGACGGGACGGAGCCCTGAGCGCGGGAGTCGGCCGCCAGCAGGTGGTCGAGCTCACCGCGATCGAGGAAGATTCCCCGGCAGTCCTTGCACTGGTCCACGGTGATCCCGTTGCGTTCGTAGCTGTTCATCTCGCCCTGGCACTTGGGGCAGGTCATCGAGCTCATGCGTACAGCCTGCCAGAGCCGTCCTGACCGAATCCCCCGGAGGGCCGCCTATCTTGCGCAGACCGCGCCAAAGCGCGGCTGAGTGGGCCGATCGGTCACAACTCGGTCCTCCGAAGCGGTGGCCGCATGCGGCAGGATTGTCGCCGACCCGCGCGGACACGCATGGTGCTTGCATGGAGAAAGTTGCCCGACCGAGGAACGACCTGCTGGGCGGGCTCGTCCTTGGCGCGGTCACGGTCGTCTGGGCATCGCTGCTCATCCTGCTGCCCCGTGGGGGCTACGACCAGGCGGCCCAGCTGGTCTCCAACGCCGGCTTGATCGCGATCGCCTTCGCCGCCGGTCTGGCGGCGCTGATGCGTGCCCGCGGCGGCGCCCCACAGCAGCGCTTCTGGCTGCTCCTCGGTCTTGCATCGTTGTCGTGGTCGGCCGGCCAGGTTGTGTGGTCCGTCTACGAGTCACTGCTCGGCCGCGAGGTGCCGTTCCCGTCGCTGGCCGACATCGGCTACCTCGGCTTCCCGCCGCTGGCTGCGGGGGCGCTGCTCTGCCTGCCGTTCGCGGCATCGACCCTTGCCGGCCGGCTACGGACCCTGCTCGACGGCTTGATGATCGCCGCCTCCCTGCTGCTGGTCAGCTGGGTGCTGGTGCTGGCACCGGTCGTCGAAGCCGGCGCCGACAGCCTGTTCACCCAGGTGATCTCGCTTGCCTACCCGGTCGGGGACACCGTCGTCATCACGATCGTGATCTACACCTGGTTACGGGCCCGCCAGTCCGGCAACAGCCTCCCGGTCTCTCTCCCGCTCGTGGGTACCGGGCTGGTGGCGTTCGCGGTGGCCGACTCCGGCTTCGTCTACCTCACGACCTCGGGTGCCTACAGCTCGGGCAGCTTGATCGACATCGGGTGGTTCGTCGGCTTCGCCGTGCTACTGCTAGCAGCCGTGGCGCAGGCCCCCAGCGGCGTCGACGAGGTTGTCGAGGTCGACCCCGCCCGTCAGTTCGGAGCGTTCCTCCCCTACACCGCGGTGACCGTCGCGCTGGTGACTTGGGCTGTCGTGTTCGTCCGGGACGGTGCGACGGACGCGTTCGTGTCCTGGGACCGATCTGCCCTCATGGCGTTCCTGGTGGCCCGGCAGGTGCTCACGCTGCGGGAGAACTGGGCCCTCACCCGCCACCTCGAGCAACGTGTCGACGCCCGGACCGCCGAGCTGGAGTCCAGCCGCGAGCGGTTCGCCGCCCTGGTCCAGCACAGCTCGGACGTCGTCACCGTCATCGACGCGGATGGGCTCATCCTCTACCAGAGCCAGTCCTGCGCCCGGGTGCTCCACCGCACTGCCGAGTCCATGTCCGGCCGCCCGGTGTGGGAGTTCATGGCCGGCGACCAGGCGGTCACGCTGCACGAGGCGATCGCTCACGCATCGGAAGAGTCCCTGGGCATGCACACGCTGCACACAGTCTGGAGGCGGGAGGACGGGAGCCCGTGCCACCTCGAGGTGACGATCACCAACCTGCTGGACAACGTCGACGTCGCGGGGCTCGTGCTCAACAGCCGGGACGTGACCGACCGCACGGTCCTGCAGGAGCAGCTGCTGCACCAGGCCTTCCACGACTCGCTGACCACGCTGTCGAACCGCGCCATGTTCAAGGACCGGCTCGGGCACGCGCTCACCCGCCGCGACCTGCAGCCGGGCTCGCTTGCCGTGCTGTTCCTCGACCTGGACGGGTTCAAGCAAGTCAACGACACGCTCGGCCACAGCATCGGGGACGAGCTGCTGGTCCAGGTGGCCCAGCGCTTGCACACTCAGGTGCGGCCAAACGACACCGTGGCCCGTTTCGGTGGCGACGAGTTCGCCATCCTGGTCGAGGACCTGACCGACCCGGGGTTCACCATCACGCTCGCCGAACGGGTCAACGTCGTGTTGAAGGCGCCGTACCAGCTCGGCGGCCAGCCGGTGCATGTGAGTGCCAGCGTCGGTATCGCCCACTTCGGAGAACATGCGGCTGACGCCGAGCAGCTGCTGCGCAACGCCGACCTCGCGATGTACCAGGCGAAGGCGGCGGCGACCGGGGGTTACGCGCTGTACGACCCGCGCATGCACGAGGGCCTCGTCGAGCGGGTCCGGTTGGAGACCGACCTACGGGTGGCGCTGGAGACCGACGGGCTCGACGTGGACTACCAACCGCTCATCGACCTGCGCACCGGCAAGGTGACCGGCGTCGAGGCGCTGTGCCGCTGGCCGCATGCCGAGCTGGGCCTCATCTCACCCGACGACTTCATCCCGTTGGCCGAGTCCAGCGGACTGATCCGGGTGTTGGGGGAGTGGGTGCTTCGCCGGTCCTGTCAGCAGGTCGTGCAGTGGCGGCGGCAGACCCCGGAGCTGTCCGAGCTCAAGGTCAGTGTCAACGTCTCCGCCCGCCAGCTCCACGATGGTGACCTGGCTCGAACCGTGACCACGGTGCTCGAGGAGACCGGGCTGCCCGCACAGTGCCTCACGCTCGAGATGACCGAGAGCGTCCTTATGAACGACTCCGGCGAGACGCTCTCGACGCTGCGCGCGATCCGTGCCATGGGCGTCCGGCTTGCCATAGACGACTTCGGCACCGGGTACTCGTCACTCAGCTACCTGCACCGGTTCCCCGTGGACATCCTCAAGATCGACCGAAGCTTCATCGAGCGGCTGACCCACGCCGGAGATGCCGCGCTGGTGAGCACGATCGTGCGGCTGGGGCACGCGATGGACCTCGAGACCGTTGCCGAAGGGATCGAGCGACCGGACGAGATGCTGATGCTGCGACGCCAGGGCTGCACCACCGGCCAGGGGTACTACTTCTCCCGGCCACTGCCGGCCGACGAGCTCCATGCCCATCTGATCGAGCGCGCGCAGACCAACTTTCTGCTGGACACCAAGACACCTGCCTGAGTGCTCGCTTGACCGGCGAGCCACGGGCGGCATCGAGATGGAGTGACTATGAGCTCGACCATGCGCGACCTCGGGGCCGTGCTGCGACTGCCCCGGCACTGGCCGACCAGCCTGGCACCCGCGCGCCTCAACGCGATCGAGACGCCGACTCCGTTCCTCGCCTGCGACCTGAACGTCTTTGCCGACAAGGTCACCCGGTTTCAAGACGCCATGCCCGGCGTCCGCCCCTTCTACGCGGTCAAGTGCAACGCGATGCCCGAGATCCTGGCAGCTGCCCGTGACCTCGGCGTCGGCTTCGAGGTGGCATCGCTCGGCGAGCTGCGCATGCTGCAGGCGCTCGGCATCGACCCCGAGGATGTGCTCTACAGCAACACCGTGAAGCCTGCCGAGCACATCCGGCAGTCCGCTGCGGCTGGTCTGTGGCGCTTCGCCTTCGACTCCGAGGGTGAGCTCCACAAGATTGCCAGCCAGGCTCCAGGAGCGGCCGTGTTCGTTCGGGTGCGGGTGGACGACACCAACAGTGTTTTTCCCCTGTCGCGCAAGTTCGGTGCAGAGTTCCACGACGCTCGGGCGCTGATGCATGTGGCCCGCGACCTCGGCCTGCGGCCGTATGGCATCAACTTCCACGTCGGCTCCCAGTGCATGACCGCCGCGTCGTACGTCCACGCGACCGGTGCCGCCGGCCGGCTGATGGGCCAGCTTGCTGGCGACGGCATGCGGATGGAGATGCTCGATATCGGCGGAGGGTTTCCCGCCCGCTACGGCGACCTGGTTCCGACGATCGACCAGATCGGGCGGGTAGTCACCGCGGCCCTCGATCAGCACCTCCCCTACCAGCCGACGCTGGTGGCGGCCGAACCCGGCCGGCACCTCGCCGCAGAGGCGGCCGTGATGGCCGCGACGGTCCTCGGTCGGGAAGAGCGCGCGGGCGAGGACTGGCTGTACCTGGACGTGGGTGCCTACAACGGGCTGATGGAGACCCAGCAGTCCGTCGGTCAGTGGCGCTTCCCGCTCTGGTCGTCGCGACCCGACCACGGTGTCGTTCCGCACGTGCCGTACACGATCACCGGGCCGACATGCGACAGCGCCGACACGATGTTCTACTCCACCCCGCTGCCGGTCACCATGGCCGAGGGTGACCGGCTCTACATCGCCTCGGCGGGCGCCTACACGCTCAGCTACGCATCGCACTTCAATGGCTTCCCACCACCGCAGACCGTCATCGTTCCACCCCGGTGACACGGACGAGACGACGGGAGTGACGCGGTGACGGGCGTGTGGACCCCAGGACGGCTGCGTCGGCTGATGGTCGCGGGCTGGATCGACTCGATCTGCCTGTCCTTCGCCTGGACGCTGATCCTGCTGGAGATCGTGGATCGCTACGGGCTGCGCGCGGCCGGACTTGCCGGCGCCGCCATGCTCGTCGGCGTCGCCCTGTCGGCGCCGGTAGCGACGGCGCTGGCCGGCTGGCTCTGTGGGCGTCGGCTGCTGCGCGCAGCGGCGGGTGCAGAGGCGGTGTTGCGGGTCGGGGTCTTCGCGCTGCTCCTGCTCGACGTGGGGATGTGGTCGCTGGCCTTGTGCATCGCGGTCATGAACATCACCGCATGGACTGGATATGCCGGCATGCGTGCCGAGGTGGCGTCCGTGGCTCCAGGGCCTACCGCGCTCACCTGGTACGGCACCGGGGTCGCCGCGGTCGAGGCGCTTGGCGCGGCTGCCGCCGCTCTGGTCCCCGCCAAGCTGGTCCAGGGACCCTCGCTGGCCCTGCTCTGCATCGTCGTCGGGTACGTGCTCGCCCTGCTGCCTACCGTCCTGGTGGCCGGTGGCTCCACCATCCGCGCTGCCCCCCGCCCCACCCCCGGGGCACAGCGAGCGCGTCCCTCGCTCCCGATCGTCGCCGGCGTGGTCCTGATGTCGGTCGCATCGGCGCCGACGCTGCTGACGGTGGCGCTGGCCGCCGAGATGCACGGCCGGTCAGCGGTCGCTCCGGCGGCCGTCGCGTTCACGATCGGGTCGCTGTCCGCGCCGTACCTGTCCGACCTCCTTCAACGCCGGGCCGCGAACGGTCCGGTCGCCTGGGTCCTGTGCGCGGCGGGGATGGTGCTGCTGTGGCCGTTCGCGCCACTGAGCGTCGCGGTGCTGTGTGCGGCTCAGCTGTGCTCTGGCCTGTTCATGACCACCCTCGAGGGTCTGCTGGACTCGACCACCGCGGCCGAGGCACGGGGATCGGTCACCGGCGCGTTGGCGCGCGGAACGGCCGGGCGTGCACTCGGCTCCGCCGCGGGGACCGGCGCGCTGCCGTTGGGCATCGTCGCCGTAGGGCTGTCGGCTGTGACGGGGACACTGGCCGTCGGGTTACTGGCGGTGGGGGTAACAGTCGCCGGCCGGTCATTTCTGGGGACCCGCGGCCTGCCCGCCCCCGCCGCGCCGCCACTGGGGTGAGCAATCCGCGGACCGCGCAGGAACGAACTCACGGTGTGAGCAGCTACCGCGCGGGCACCCGCCTCGCGGCTGCCGGTGCCGGGCTGCTCGCCGCCGGTGCGGGCGTGGCTACCTCCTCGGTGGTCGCGGCAGCCTTCACCGGCGTCCCGTCACCGCTGGTATCGGTGGGGAACGCGGTGATCGACCTGGCCCCGCCGGCCGTCGAGGACTTCGCGATCGAGCAGTTCGGCACGGCCGACAAGCCGGTCCTGCTTGGCGGCATCCTCACCGTGATCGCCTTGATCGCGGCCGGGGCCGGACTGGTGGGTCTGCGCCGACCGCAGCTCGCGTTGGTGATCACCGCCCTGCTCGGCCTGCTCGCCATCCTCGCCGCCGCGACCGACCGCACCTCGTTGGCCGCGGCGCCGGTGACGATCCTGCCGGCAGTGGTCGCGCTGGTGGTCAGCATCGGCGCGCTCGCGTGGATGCTGTCGGCGCACAGCCACCGCACCGGCGCGGACGTGGCCGACTGGGGCCACCCACACCCCGGGGACGACGTCGGCGCCGACTTCGACCGACGCAAGTTCCTCGAGGCCGTCCTCACCACCGGCGGCGTTGCCGCGATCGCCGGGGTCGGCGCCGGGTTCATCGGTCCGGCCGAGGCCATCGCGTCGCGCGCTGAGGTGATGATTCGGGTGCCGGACAGCCCGGCCCCGGTGCTGCCCGCCGGTACGCAGCTCCCCGTCAACGACATCACGCCACACCTGACCCGCAGCGCTGACTTCTACCGGATCGACACCGCACTGACGCCGCCGGACGTACCCGCCGGGGGGTGGTCGCTGCGCATCCACGGGATGGTCGACGAGCCGTTCGAGCTGGACTACGCCGGCCTACTGGAACGTCGCCTCGTCGAGCGCCGGGTGACCCTGGTCTGCGTGTCCAACGAAGTCGGCGGGGACCTCGCCGGCAACGCCACCTGGGTGGGTGTGCCGCTGCGCGATCTGCTCGACGAGGCGGGGGTCCAGTCCGGCGCCGACGCGGTCCTGTCGACCAGCGCCGATGGTTTCACCGCCGGTACCCCACTGCCTGCACTCACCGACGGCCGCGACGCCATGGTCGCGGTGGCGATGAACGGCGCGCCGCTGCCGATCGTGCACGGCTTCCCGGCCCGGATGGTGGTCCCTGGCCTGTACGGCTACGTCTCGGCGACCAAGTGGTTGACCGACATCGAGGTGACCAGTTTCGCGAACTTCTCGGCGTACTGGACCGAGCGCGGGTGGGCGGAGCAGGCGCCGATCAAGACGGCGTCCCGCATCGACGTGCCGGCCTCGTTCGCGCAGCTGCCACCCGGCGAGGTCGCGGTGGCCGGGGTGGCGTGGGCACCGCACCGCGGCATCGACCGGGTCGAGGTGCGAGTCGACGGGCTGGCCTGGAACGAAGCCCGACTGGCGGCGGCCGACGGGGTCGACACCTGGCGGCAATGGGTCTGGCAGTGGACGGCAGAGCCGGGAACCCACGCCCTGGAGGTGCGTGCGACCGACAGCTCCGGTGCGGTGCAGACCTCCGAGCAAGCGCAAACCCGGCCCGACGGCGCCACTGGTTATCACCGGGTAGAGGTCACCGTCACCTGACCCCGCGGAACCCCGGCGAGGAGACGTAGTTGCCGCCGCGACGTCGGCAGTGCCTCAGCGGTGATCCGGACGTGCCCCAGCGGGTGCGCGGGCGGTCGACAGCGGACAGTGCGGCAGGTCGTGGACACCGCGCCCCACCTCGTCCTCGGTAGCAGCCTCCGCACCCGCCAGCGTGGTGGGCGCGGTGCCGCGGAGTCCCACGAACGCGGTCAGCGCGCCGAGCACGAGCAGCGCGGCGCTTGCCGCCATCGCCGCACGATAGCCGTCGCCGAAGGCCGCCGGGTCGGTGTAGTCGGCTCCCCCGAGACCCACCGCCATCGGCAGTGCCGAAACCGCCAGCAGACTGCCGGTACGCGCGATGGCATTGTTCACCCCGCTGGCCACCCCGGCGTACCGGTCGGGCGCGGCGGCCAGCACTGTCGCGGTCAGCGGGGCGACCATCACCGTCAGGCCGGCTGCGAACACGGCGACCCCGGGCAGGACCCCGGTCAGGTAGCTGCTGTCGGCATCGACACCGAGCAGCAGCAGCACCCCAGCAGCGCACACCAACGGTCCGAGCGTGATCTGCGGGCGGGGCCCGATCCGGGTGGCCAGCGCACCGGATCTGGCCGACAGCACCAGCATGAACACCGTCATCGGCGCCAGCGAGATGCCCGCCTCGAAGGGGCTGTAGCCGAGGGTGACCTGCAGCTGGAGCACGACGAAGAACATCATCGCGCCAAGGGCTGCGTAGACCACCAGGGTCAGCACGTTGGTGGAGCTGAAGGTGCGCGATGCGAAAAGGCTCGGCGGAACCATCGGGTGCTCGGCGCGGCGTTGACGCCGGACGAACGCGACCAGCGCGAGCGCCCCGACTGTGACGCCAGCCACCACCGATGCGCTGATGCCGCCCTCAGCCTCGATCAGCCCGTACGTCACACCCGCAAGGCCCAGGGCGCCCATCCCGGCACCGAGCCCGTCGACGTGTTGCCCGGCCACCGCCGCGTCACAACTTTCCGGTACGTGGCGCAGCGTCACCACGACCACGGTCACCGCCAGTGGGACGTTGATCAGGAACACCCAGCGCCACGACGCCTCCTGCACCAGCCACCCCCCGACGAACGGACCGATCGCGGCGGCCACACCACCCAGACCTGACCAGGCCCCGATGGCCCGGGCTCGGTCGTCGCGGTCGAAGCTGGCCTGCAGGATCGCGAGGCTCCCCGGTGTCAGCAGCGCACCGCCGACGCCCTGCAGCGCGCGGGCCACGATCAGCAGCAGCGGCTCCTGCGCCAGCCCGCACAGCACGGAGGCCGCGGCGAACCACACCACGCCGATGAGGAACACCCGGCGCCGGCCGAGCAGGTCGCCGAGCGCTCCGGCCACCAGGATCAGGCTGGCCAGGGTGAGCATGTAGGCGTTGACCACCCACTGCAGGTCGGCAAGGTCGGCGCCCAGGTCGGCGCCGATCACCCGCAATGCCACGTTGACGACGGTGCCGTCCAGCAGCGCCATCCCGCTGGCAAGAATGGTGGCGGCCAGCACCCACCGCCCCTGGGCGGTGCCCATCCGCACGACCTGGTCGTTCTGCACGGTCCGATCTTGTCA
Organism: Actinomycetota bacterium; assembly: GCA_030855835.1. Taxonomy (GTDB): domain Bacteria; phylum Actinomycetota; class Actinomycetes; order Propionibacteriales; family Nocardioidaceae; genus JACCVL01. Next base: position 10,487 of record JALYQN010000473.1, read on the forward strand.
CCGAGACAGGCGGCTGCCGGGGGACCGCCACTGCTCGACAGGTCTCGACATGCGTCTGAGGTCGCGCGCCATCCGTGCCTGGTTGCCAGAATGGGGCGGTGGGCGCCCCGTGTGAGCAAAGCCCGCCGACCGGCAGCCTGGTGCGGCTGGAGGTCCGCGGCGCCGTCGCCACGGTCATCCTGGACAGTCCGGCCAACCGCAACGCCTTGTCGCGTCGTCTGGTGGCCGACCTGACCCGCCAGCTCGACGTCGCAGCGGCCGACGAGTCGGTACGGGTCGTGGTGGTCGGATCGTCCTCGCCTGTGTTCTGTTCCGGGGCGGACATGCGTGAAGCGGTGGCCGACGGCATGCAGACCGCCGCCAGGGAGCTGGTCGCCCTGCAGCGACAGCTGGTCACCCTTCCGGTGCCGGTACTGGTACGGCTGGATGGACCGGTGCGCGCCGGTGGACTCGGCATCGTGGCCGCCGCCGACGTGGTGGTGGCCGCCGAGCAGGTGTCGTTCGCGCTCACCGAGGCGCGGCTCGGCCTGGCGCCGGCGGTCGTGTCGCTCACTGTGCTTCCCCGGCTGACGGCGCGTGCGGCCTCGTGGGCGGCGCTGTCCGGAGCTTGCTTCGACGCCCGCCAGGCGGTCGAGTACGGCCTGGTGAGCCGCGCCGTACCCGCCGACGCCGTCGACACCGCGGTGGAGGAGCTCGTGGCCCAGTTCCGGCTCGCGACGCGCCAGGGGTTGCGGGAGACCAAGTCCCTGCTGAACGCGCCGCTGCTGACCCGCATCGACGAGCTGGGTGAGCAGGCGGCGGCGCTGTCGGCGCGGCTGTTCGCCTCCGACGAGGCCCGAAAGGCGATGGCCGCCTTCCTCGACCGTCAGCCGAGGTAGGCGTTCAGCTCGACCTCGACCTTCCAGCGCGGGTCCAACAGCGCGGCGACAACCACCATGGTGCTGGCGGGCAGTACGTCGGCGAACCGCTCCCGGTGCGCCTGCGCCGCCGCCTGCTCGTCGGCCGCGTCCACAAGGTAGGTCCGGGTCCGTACCACGTCCGCCGCCGACCCACCCGCGTCGGCCAGCGCGGCCAACGCGATGTCCCAGCAGCGTCTGGCTTGGACGAGCGGGTCGGGGTCGACCTGTCCGTCGGGCCGGATCGGGGCGGTACCGGACACCGCCACGTGCGCACCCACCCTGACCGCGCGGCTGAAGCCGACGCTGTGCTCGAAGGGCGAGCCGGACGAGACACGCTGCCGGTGTTGCACCCGGGCAGCGTAGACTCGTGCGTTCGTACATTTCGCTTCGGTGTGGGCGAAGGAGATCGGTGGCGGCCCAGGGCGAGCACGTGGTACGGCGCGAGATCGCCGCCGAGCAGGCTTACGTCGACCAGGTGTACGACCGGCTCGATGAGGCCGCGAAGGCCGCGCAGGAGCTCGCCCGCGAGGGCCATGGCCGGGCCCGACTCGGCCACGAGGGTGGACTGGTCGAGCGGGACGCGATGGTCTTCCAGGCAGCCCGGCGCATCGCCGCGCTCGACGCCGCTCACGAAGGTCTGGTGTTCGGCCGCCTCGACCTGGCGGCGCGCCCGGTCGCCACCCAGCCCGCCACCCAGCCCGCCACCCGGCCCGCCGCCGAGCGGGAGTCCTACCAGGACAGGCAGGTGGACTCCCCCCGCTACATCGGCCGGATAGGCCTGCGTGACGCCGACCGCGAACCGATGCTCGTCGACTGGCGGGCTCCGGCGGCCGCGGTGTTCTACCAGGCCACCGCGCAGGACCCGGCCGGAGTAGTGCGTCGCCGGGTGCTGCGCAGCGCCGGCAAGCAGGTGGTCGGTGTCGAGGACGAGCTGCTCGACGCCGCCGCGGCTCCCGAGGACATGCCGGTCATTGGCGAGGGCGCGCTGCTGGCTCAGCTGTCCCGCGCCCGCGACGCGTACATGCACTCGGTGGTGGCCACGATCCAGAAGGAGCAGGACGAGGCGATCCGAGCTCCCGCCCGCGGCGTTACCACGATCAGTGGTGGGCCCGGGACCGGCAAGACCGTGGTGGCGCTGCATCGGGCCGCCTACCTGCTCTACACCGACC
>JALYQN010000085.1 GCA_030855835.1 Actinomycetota bacterium
CCGGACACCTGGCGCAAGAAGCCGGAGTTCTACGCCACCAGCCGGCTACTAAAGCTGCTCGCCGACGTCGGACCGGCCTTCTCGCCGAGCCCGTTCGAGATGACCGTGTCCGGTGCCACCCCCGACGTGCAGCACCTGTTGCTCCAGAAGCGAGACGGTCGGCACTACCTGGTGCTGTGGCGCGACGTCGACGTCTGCGAGTACTACCCGAGCGGCAAGGAGATCGTGATCGATCCGATCAGGCTGACCGTCGGGATGCGTCAGGCTCGCCCGGTTGCGATATACGCGCCCAACGTGCAGACCGGGCCGGTGCGAACCGCGCCGGCGAGAAACACCTTCACGATTCCTCTGCGTGGCGACCTCAGGGTGGTCGAGATCGGCTAATACAGGGGTTGCGCTGCCCCGATGACGGCGCTGGCCTAGTGCTCCTTGCAACGAGGGGACGGATCGTCACGCTTGCCTCGACCGATTAGTCCAGGCGACACGCCCACCCCCGATTGCAGGCCTACATCGACTGGGTCTGGCTGCCGGAGACCGCTCGGACCTCCCGGTCTCGGTCACGATCAACACGGCGCCGCCGGACCACGTCCGGCATTGGGCGGACAGACCCGAGGCGACCGTGCCAGCGCTGCGTCTAATCAACACGCTGTCGTCGCACCGCCGCCGGCTGGCTGACTTGCCGTATGCTCACCGCTCCGGGCCGAGCTCGCCCCGGAAGCCACCTCTGTCGACGTGGCACCGCTGTTGACAGCGTGGCTCGACGAGTTGGCGCAGAGCCCGCAGCAGATCCAGTTCGGCCGGATGCACGGCGACTGGATGGGGGGCAACCTCGACCGGTTCCCAACCGGGTTAGCCGCGTGGGACTGTCAGTACAGCGCCGCCGACGCGCCGGTGGGCTTCGACCTGATGCACTGGCCGTTCCACACGTTGGCCCGCTGGGCCAAGCCGGTCGCAGAGGGCATCAGCTGGAACCCGAAGTGGTGCCCCGACTTGGTGCCCGTCGTGACGACGCGCCGCGCGGCTCAGCTAAGCCCCGGCCAGCAGTTCGGTGTAAACCTTCTCCAGCCGGGGGAGGTCGACCGTCGGCGAGTAGTGCTGCTCATACGACAGTCGCGCCTTCCGGCGACGCTCGCGCCAGCTCCCGGGGTCGCCCGCGACGCTGTCGATCACAGCGGCGAGCGAGTCCGCGTTGCCGACGCGGAACCCCACCCCGGCGTCGTCGGCAAGGACGGTGGCCGAGATGTTCTCGAGATCGGACACCACGACCGGGGTGCCGACGGCAAGGCTGCGCATCGCGACCAGCGGGACACCGCCTTCGTACCACTGCGACGGGACCAGGACTGTCTCCGCGTGACCCATCAGGTCGAAGATGTCAGCCTCGGAGATCCACCCCTCCCAGTGGATCGACGGGTCAGCGGCCGCCCGTTCCCCGACCAGGTCACGCGACTCCCCGTCTCCGGCGATCCGCAGCTGGAGGTCGCCGCGGTCGGCTCGCTGCCATGCGTCCAGCATCGTCCGCACTCCCTTGATCTCCACCAGCCGGCCGGCGAAGGCAACGTAACGCTGGGCCGCAGGGTCGGGCCGCCGCACGCCCGGGTCCAGCACCGAGTTGGGCTTGACCACGACCTTTTCGGCGGGGATCCCGTCGCGGATCAGGAGGCGTCGTGAGAAATCGGTGAGCGCGACAAATCGTCCGACATCGCGATGAAACGTTCCCAGGCCACGGTGCAGCGCCAGGCTGACCGTGAGGGCCGCGCTGCCCGCCAGGCTGTCGTGGTAGCAACGGTGGCGTACTCCGGGCGACTTGAGCACCTTGCCGACACAGTCGACGCACTCGTGCCCGTCGCGGTAGCAGATGGCGGCGATACACGAGTAGCGGTAGCTGTGCAGTGTCGTCACCGTCGGCACCCCGAGCCGCCGTGCCACCCGGAAGACCGCGGGAGACATCAGCGGGAAGGGAGTGTGTACGTGCACCACGTCCGGCCGGAACGCACGGACCTCGCCTTCTAGCTCCCGGCAGAACTCGACGTTCCAGATCGCCTTTAGTCCTTGTCGGTACGGTGGTAAACCCAACTCATCGACAGAAGGCAACGTGAGTTGGCGGACCTGATGTCCCCCTCCCATGAGCAGCCTGGACTCGTGCTGCAGGACCTCCATGGCACCACCGGGACCGCGGTGGTGGTTGTGCAGTTGCAGCACCCGCACGGGGACCCCTTGTCTCGCGAGGCTTCCCGCCTCTCCTGGACCGACCACTACCGGTGTACCGACGCGGCAGCACCGCGTTCCAATTGTGCCGTAGCGAGACGCCCGCCACGACCCGAACCGTTACACCGGACGTCATGCGACGCGCCGCTCATTGACCTGCCAGACGATGACGTCCCGCGGTTGGGCCGGGGCTACGGAGCGTCGAGCGGCGCGACGGCGACGCCCGTACGCGGCTCGCCGTTAAAGCGCATGCTGTTCGAGGCGACCTACAGCCCGTCGGGGGTGGCGAACAGCTGCTTCCCACCCTGCTTGGCCGGCTTCGCCGGGTGTCAGGCGAGCGCCTTGCCGGTCTGTGGGTCGATATCGCCGATGCCTTTGGGCGAGACCGCGTCCGAATTGGTGTTGCCCGCGCGTCCGAACACGTTGTCCGGCCACTAGAAGTGCCCCAGCACGTGGACCGCCGCTCCGGTGGCAGCGACCGACCAGCCATGTCGCCGCCCTGTAGTTGTCCAGGTCGGCACGTTTGGGCTGAATGGACCGGTTGCCGTCGGAGTGTCGACCCGGGCCGAGGCGTCAGACGTGGGTGCCCCGATCGCCAGCTTCCGGGTTGAAGCCGGTAGCGACGATCACGAAGTAGTCCCCGGTGGGGGGAAGTCGACGTCGCTGAGGTAGGCCAGCCGGCGTGCCCAGGTCGACGCGCACACATCGTTGAAGGGCTGGTAGCGCCGGGCAAGCGCTGCCGAGCCCGTTCCCGCCGCCGGCAGGGTGCCATGAACGCACGCTTGCGCGACCGGCGGCGACGTAGAGAAGTTGCCGACCGCCACCAGCTTGGCGCCGTTGGGGCTGATCGCGAAGTTGCACGCCGACCCCGCCGACGGCGGTGAACCCGTTGGACTCGGCCGGGTCGGCAGTGCCCAGGTCGCGAAACCGACGGTCGCTGACCTGTCGCTGGGTTTAGGGCCACCAGTTCCGCGCCGGCAATACCGCCGACCAACAGCCTCGGCTGCCCGGGGCCGTGCACATGCACAAATCGGGCGGCTCATCGGCATGATTCCCAAGAAGGCTGCCCGTGGTCGCGGCCGCTCTACAGCCGCGACACAGCAGTAAGGATAGTGGTCAATGACGGGGCCAAACGCCTCCTCTCCGGCGTGAACGAGCACCCGGGAAATGTCCACAAGACCGAACCAGCCAACCGAACAGTGACCAACGGGACAAGGGGCGCCTCATCGGACGTAACGCAACCTGTGCCCCACGGGGCCGCCGCGGGGTCCCGCTTGGATCGTGGTACCGCACCTGCCGCTGGCCGCGGGGCGGCTCGGATACGGTAGCCGTCTCGGGGCAGGTCAGGGACCGAACGTGATGCCGGCGGTGCACACGGGAGAGGTCGAGTACAGATGACCTCGCGACGTGCTTTCCTCACCCTCGGTGCCGGCGCGGTCGCCAGCTGCGCGGTCGGCGCCACAGCGGCCGGCTACATGCCCCACCCCGGCTCCTGGTTCGGCTCCCACGTGCTCCCGCTCCCCTGCGGGCGAGCCGACGACGTGTGCGAGTCCTTCGCCATCAACACCAAACTGTTTTACGCCTCTCAGGTGTACGGGGAGACCGACGCGGTGATCGACCTGCTGACTGAGCTCGGAGTGCGCACGGTGCGGGAACGAGTCACTACCGGTGACTCGCCGGGGGCCCGAAAACAGCGGTACGCGATGCCGCGTCTCGCCGAACGAGGCATCCGCTGGCACGCGACGGTCTGCGAGCTAGACCAGTGGCCGGTGGCCGAGCTCGCGACCCGTGAAGCGCTCGCCCTGCTGACCGGCTATTACGCGCCAGCAGTCGGCGGGGACCTGTCCGTGCTGATGCACTCGCTCGGGGGGTGCAACGAGGTCGACGGGTCGGTCGTCGACGGCGCGATCGACCCGCAGTGGCCGGCGCACACCCGGCTGATGCAGCGGGAGCTGTGGCAGCAGGCAAGTGCTGACCCGCGAACCGCCGACCTGCCGGTGGTCGGACCGTCGACCCGTACGGACGTGACTGCAGAGCGCGCACAACTGCTCGGTGACCTGTCCGCGACCTGCGACTGGGGCAACGCGCACCTGTACAACCGAGGGCGGAGCCCGAGCCGGCTCATCGACGAACAGCTGAGCATCCTCGAGACCTGCTTTCCCGGGGCGGATCGGTGGTTCTTCACCGAGACCGGCTACAACGACGCGCCCGAAACCGACACCGGCCAGACGGTTCCGGAGGAGGCGGCGGCGAGTTACGCGGTCCGCGCGATCTGTGACTTCCACAGCCGGGCCTCGATCTACGGCCGCTTCGAGCTGCTCGACGACCCGGACGTGATCGACTACACCAGTCAGGAGACCATTAACCGCACGGCGCTGCGGGACGCGCACTTCGGACTGGTCGCGATGACGGCGCCCACGGTTGCAGCCGCGACTCCCGACACCTGGCGCCGCAAGCCGGAGTTCTACGCGATGCAGCGGTTCCTGCGGCTGCTGAGCGATCGCGGCCCCGCCTTCACGACCAAGCCGCTCGGTGCGCGGATCGATGGCGGAGGCGGCGACCTGCGACGGCTAAGCCTGCAGAAGCGCGACGGTCGGCACTACCTGCTGCTGTGGCGAGACGTAGACGTGGCCACCCCCTACCCGGAGGGGCGAGAGCTCATGGTCGAGCCCACGGTCCTGAGCCTGGACCTAAGCCCCTTGCGGCCGGTCGCGGTGTACGTCCCTCGGCACTCCGCGGCACCGGTGCGGACGTACGCGGCGTCCGACTCACCCCAGGTCGAGGTGGCCGGCGACCTCGTGGTCGTCGAGATCGGCTGAGGGGTACCGGGCCCGACGAATGCCTGGTGCGCCGTACCATCGGTCGGCGGCAGGTCGTCGCAGCCCGGACAGACCAGGGAGGACGCTATTGAGCTCGTCGTCGTCCGGTCCGGACCTCGCCCTGGTCGGGGCAGCGCGCAGCGGCACCTCGGCGCTGGCCGCACAGCTTGGCGCCCATCCCGACATTGATCCCGGCAAGGTCAAGGAGTCGAACTACTTCAGCTGGCGCAACGACCGGGGGCCCCAGTGGTACGAGAATCTGTACCAACCCCGGTGCGCGGGACTGTTTCGATTGGACGCCAGCACGTCCTATACCTCGTCCAAGTACCCAGAGGCACTCGACCGGCTGGCCGCGGCCGCACCAGGCTGCCAGGTGGTCTACGCCGTCCGTCGCCCGAGTGACCGCGCCCTGTCGCACTACCTGCTGCGCCACCATTACTTCCACAACGACCAGGCGAAGGACTTCGGGGCCGGTCTCGCCGCAGGAGCCTTCTACCTAGAGGTTGGCGATTACGCGCGGTGGCTGCCGGCACTGTCCGAACGCTTCGGCGACGAGAGGGTCCTGGTGGTCCCCTTCGAGCTAGTGACGTCCGAGGCTGCCGAGGTCGCCGCCGTGATCTGCCGCGAGGCCGGTTTGCCGGCACCGCCGGCAGACCCTGCGCCCAGCGAGCGCCACCGCAACAACGTCGTGCAGTACCGCCACGTGCTCACCCGGCGCGCGGCGCGACGTCTGCGCAAGAGCAGCGCGTACCCGGCGCTGCGCTCGAGTCTCGGTCCGGGTCGGATGCGCCGGGCTCGGGATCTCCTGACTCGCAAGGCACCGCTACCGAGCAGGGAGGATGCCCTGGCGACATGCTCCGCTCAGCAGCGCGACGCGTTGCGCCGCCTGGACGAGCGCGCCGCCGCCGCCCTCCTCGAGGTCCTACGTCGACAAGACGCCCGACTGGGGCTGCTCTGGGCGGAGCGCAGCTTCGCGTACAGAGGCGAGTAACCGGAACGACTTCGGCAGCCGCCCACGCGGCCGCGAGTGGTGCTGTGCTCCGTCCGCAGGCGCATCTCCCAGCGACGGCGCCGCAGGCGGTTAGCTCGTCAATTCGCGCGTCGCTCGACCGAGCGATATCGAGGTTCCGGCCGGGTGGTCGGGAGGGTCGGTCCACCCGACCCGGCGCCACCAGCTCAACACACCCAAGACGAAAGCGAGCGCCACCCACTCGTTCGGAGGCACTGTCCCGCCACCGGATGTCCACATCCGAATGAGAGGCAGCGCCAGGACACCGACCACCGGCACGAACCACGGCGGCTGACGGTGCACCTGGGCTGCCAGCAGGACGAACGCGACCACGACTACTCCCGCGACCACGGCGGCTGGCAACGCCGCGAAGACGCCATTGCGTAAGAGCGTGTCGAAGACAAGGTTGTGCGAGCTTATGTTCCGCGTCGCATAGCCGCCGGTCACCCAGACGTCCGGGAGAGTGGCGAACGCGTCCGCGTAACTGCCGACTCGTGACTTGTAGCCCGTCGTGTCGGTGGCGAACCGGTTGTAGATGACCGCCCCGAGCCCGCTAACCACTAGGCCGGCGAGGCCCGCGAGGGACAGCATCCCCAACGCGATCTGCCGCGCCGACAGCTCACCGCGGCCAGCCGTCCGCATCAGGGCGAGCAGCGGCCACACGAGCGCGGCGATCAGGACGGACCTGCTCAGCGAGACGGTCAGGACGAGCACGCCGATCACCAGTCCGGTGCGGTGGGCGAGAATGTGCGCTCGGGTGGGCTCGGGACCGACGCGCATCGCCCAGGTCGACACCAGCATCGCAAGGAGCACAGACCCGAACATCTCGTGCCGCAGGTTGCCCACTACCCGTTCCTCGTCGAGCCCGAAGCCGGCGAAGGCTGACTTGAAGACCTCTTTCTGGAAGATGGCGGGGTCGGCTGTGGCGATCGTCTGCGCCATGACCGTGGCCGGGTTGATGCCGTTGACGGTCATGGCGACACCGAGTCCGACCACCAGCGACACACCGGCCGCCGCACCGACGAACCGCAGCGTCGGGATCCCCCACGCCTCCTGACCGGACGCGATGCGATAGAAAAGCACCGCGAAGGCAGCGCAGATGACCAGGTACAGCAGTTGCTGTGCGGGCGGGGCGATCCCCAGGTCGTTGTACATCTGGGCGCCCGCAATCGCCGCGATCATGTACAGGTTGGCCAAGACGAAGACCGCACCGGTCCGCAGGACCGGGGCGTACGCACGCAGAGGCCATCGAAGCAGCAGCAGCAGACCGAGGCCGATGGTGGCGACCTGGTGCAGCCGCGCATCTCCGAGCGGGGTCGACCCGAGGCCGACCCACTGCAGCGGCACCAGCAGGAAGAAGCACACCACCAGCGCGCTCAGTGTGGCCACCCCCACCGCTTGCGCAACTCTAGTCCTACGATCTCCTCGAGCCGCTCCATCTCCGGACCCAGACGCTCGCGCATGTACGCGGCCTCCTCCGCTGACGGCTCCGGGCGCTCGGTGAGGGGCGTGTAGAGCAGCTTGTGCACCAGGGGCGAACGCTTCACCCGTCCGATCATGATGGCGGCCGAGCGACGCTGGCGCGCCCAGTTCGCGCCCCGCTTCACCGCGCTGGCGACGCCCGTGGACCGCGCCCTGCTCGCGGGCAGCCGGGCGACGAGCAGCGACTCGTCCAGGACGGCCCGGTCGATCTCGAGGAACTTGACCACCTCGTCGATGAACAGCTGCGGGTCCTCGACCAGGTCGTCGAAGACACCGACGTGCAGCCGTCGGCGGTCGAAGTACTCAAGGAACCGCGATAACAAGGTGGCGTACCGGTTGTGCTCGAACATGCCCGGTCGGGTGTCGAGCGCCTCCCGAAAGGTGCCGGTGAAGACACCGTGCTTGCGCATGTACAGGTAGCCGGAGAAGGCGCGCGCCACCGGTTCGCGCAGCGTCACCATGAGGCGCAGGTTGTCGCCGAGCGTCTGGTGCATCCGGGCGGGCGCCTCGGGGCTGGACAGGTACTCCTGGCAGACCTCGCCGACCACGGTCTGCTCCGGCCGGGCCCGGCGGAAGTGTCCGGCGTACCAGTCCGTTCCCCGATCGAAGTACCGGTCGAAGAAGTACAGGTCCTTCGCCTCGGTCATGAACACCTGCGGGTGCTTGATCAGCACCTCGTGCAACCAGGTCGAGCCTGCTTTGCTCGGCCCGAGATAGACGAAGTTGGGGAGTCGTGCGGTCACCTGGTCCTCGCCTCTCCACGACCGAGCCACGCCGGCAGGGACCCTGTCACCAGCGAGGATAACGCCGCGAGGTCGTCATCGAAGGCCCCGTCGAGAAACTGCCGCAGCTCGGGGGGAACGGCGGACGGCTGCAGGTTCGACCGGCGCAGCCGCTCCCGCAGCCGGAAGCTGGTGGTGCGCTTCACGGTGCGACGCAGCAGCTCGTTGCGTGTCGTCGCCACGATGGCACGTTGGATAGCAGGGCGGCGGGCGGTGCCGGACACGTTGACCCGCGGCACGCCCACCCCTTCCCCGGCATGCGGTGGCAGGTCGAGGAAGCGCAGCACGCTGCTCACCGTGGCCTGGTAGTCCGCCTCCAGGGCGTCGTGGAACCACACCCCCACCCGCTCGGCGCCGAGACCCCGCTGCAGTGTCGCCAGTCGACCGGCGTAGCGGCTCATCTCGCGGTAATGCCACAAGTGGTGCCAGTTTTCGGCCCGGCGCCGGGGTTCGTCCAACAGGGCGTCGATCGGGTTCGCGCACGGCTCGAAGCCGCGGGCACGCATGTACAGGAAGCTGGAGTACGCCCGCTCTACCGGGGCGCGCAAGATGACAACCACTCGCAACTCCGGGTTGACCCGAAGGATCTCCGTGACGGCCCGGTCGGCGTAATACAGCGTCGACACCGAGCCGTCCCCGAGAGCGAGGTAGTCGTGCTCGCGGGGGTAGAGGTCGAGGTAGCGAGACCGATCGGTGACGGCGACCCGGTTGATCGTCGCGTCGTCGCCGGGACCGCGAAAGTCCACCGTCCGTCCGTGCAGCGCGAAGTAGTGCGGCTCCTTGGGTTGGGTGACGAACACTCTCGGGTGGGTCCGCAGACCCTCGACCAGACCGGTGGTGCCCGACCGGCCGGCTCCAGCGACCAGGAAGGTCGGCCCCCGGGTCGGGGCTGGCCCGGCGCTCACCGCATCCCTCCCGGACCCGCGACCGCGGCTGCGTACGCCTCGTCCAGCCGGTCGACCACGAGCTTGGGTGTGAACAGGTCGACGACGCGCTGCCTCCCGGAGGCCCCCAACGTGCGGCGCCGGTCCTCGTCCGTCAACAGGCGGTGCGCCTCGGCGAGCAGGTTGTCTGCGTCCCCGGCCGCCACCACGACACCGCCCGGGTCGGCCGGCCCGTCGGTGACGGCCATCTCGACCCCGTTGACTCGGGTGGCGACCACCGGCCGGCCACAGGCCATCGCCTCGGCGACCACGACGGCGACGGTCTCGTACCGAGACGGCAGGACCAGCGCGTCACACGCCCACAGGTAGGGCCGGACATCGCTCTGGTCACCGACCCACCGGATCGTGCTGCCCCATTGGGTGGGCGCGAGCGCCTGGTACGGCGCGGTGTCGCCGGGCCCCACGAGCAGCAGCTCGGTGTCGGGGAGGGGCTCGGCCTCCCACGCGCGCACCAGTAGGTCCTGGCCCTTTTGCCGCGCCAGCCGACCAAGACACAGCAGCATCCGGGGCTGCTGCACACCAGCTCGTGCCTTCCAGTGTGCGGGATCGGCCTGAGGGTGGAACCGCTCGACGTCGAGCGGCACGCCCAGCGCGTACCCCGGCGTCCGGATGCCGAGCTCTCGGCCCTGGTCGACCTCGTCGGTGCAGTTGGTCACCAGCACGTCGGTCCACCGGCTGGCTACCCGCTCCCAGGCCTCGGTCAGCCGGCGAGCCCAGCCGCTGGTGTGGATCTCGAACGACCAGGCGTGCGGCTGGTAGACCAACGGCACGCCCGCGGTGCCCGCCAGCAAGGGCAGCCGGCCCAGGAAACCGGCGAAGGCGGAGTGCAGGTGCACGACGTCGGGCCGTTCACGCCGGACCGCGGCACGCAGCTGCCGGACGGCGGGCA
>JALYQN010000327.1 GCA_030855835.1 Actinomycetota bacterium
TGCTGTGGCTCCGCTTGCCTCTTCAGGGTGTTTTGATCTGGTGGACGTGGAAGGTTCGGACGACGCGGTCAGAACCAGAAGTGGATACCGATTGACGGGAAAGAACGGAACCCCCTTATGTTCCGAGTGCTTTCATTCTCTGTCCGTACCCTGTGCGCGGAGTTGATACCGACCTGCCTGGCGCCGCGCGGTCGGCTCACCTCACAAACGGGGAGAACATCTTACGTGCTCGGGTCAGGTCGGCCTCGAGCGTGTCGGCGTTGAGCGGCGGCGCCTGCTCGACCAGCAGGTAGCCGGTGTAGCCGCGCTCGATGACCTTGCGGGCAATGCCCGGGACGTCGGTGACGCCCGTGCCGTAGTTCACCGTCTTGTATGTGCCAAAGGCAATCGTGTCCTTCAGGTCGACATGGAGGATGCGGTCGTGGAAGCGTTCGATGACGTCGACGTTGCTGACGCCGGCGCCATCGAAATGGCCCGTGTCCATGCACATGCCGACATGCCGCGAGTCCACGGCGCCGAAGATCTGCTCGTAGTCGGCGATGTTTTCGATGTTGTTGTTTGCGTGGTTCTCGACCAGCACCAGCACGTCGAGTTCCTCTGCCGCGGGTGCCAGCTCCTCGAGTACCGTGATGACCGTGTCGAGGCCCCCCTCGGTGCCGCGCCTGGCCCCCGTGAACTTCACGCGCCGGCACCCGAGCGCCCGGGCCTGCTGCATCAGCCACAGCTTGTGCGTGACGTCCTTGGCCGCGTGCCCGCCAAACGCGGTGCCCTGCAGGCAAATCGGCGTGAGGCCGTGGCTGAAGCATCGTTCCTGGATGCTGCGGATGCCGCGGAGGGAGACAACGCGCGGATGCCAGACGTTGAACTCGACGTGCCGGTAGCCAAGCCGTGGGATCAGGCGAAACGCCGGTTCGAAGTTCTCGTCGCCAAATCCATCGACGCAGATGGTGGCAATGGCCAGTTCGACGCCCTTGCGCGTGTCCACATCCGTACGGGGGGGCGGGGCGCCGGCGTGCGGCCGGGTGCCGGCCAGCGCCGACGCCCCTGCGCCGAGCCCTGCGGCCTTGAGAAACGTGCGCCGGGTCGTGTCCTGGGTCATCGCTGGTTTCCAGAGGAGGGGTCCGGTGTTGTCGATCGCTCGAGGAAGGCAAGCAGGTCGCGCATGTCGCTGACGGTCAGGTGCGCCTCGAGCCCGGCGGGCATCAACGAAGCGTCAGCCATCCCGTAGGACTCGATGTCGGCCTTGGCCACGGTGATGAAACCCGCGCCGAGTGTGTAGAGATCGACCGCCTTGACGCCGACGTCGATCTGCCGGCCGTAATGCGTCTTCCCACCCGTGGTGCGGATGAACCAGCCCTGCCACTCTGGACTGATCTCCGCCGACGGCTCGAGCACCGAGTGGAGGAGCTGCTGCCGTGTCTTCGATTCCCCCACATGCGTCAGGTCCGGACCCAGCGCCCCCCCGCGCCCGTCGACCACATGGCAGGCCGAGCAGGCGGCAGGCGCAGCGAAGAACACGCGCCTGCCGCGCGCCTCGTCGCCACCCGAGGACACGGCGCGCAGCCAGTCGACGCCGTTAGGGGGACGCCGGGGGGTGGCACCGGCATCCTCGTCGAGCAGCATGGCCAATTGCTCACGCAGTGGCGTCTCGTCTGCGGTGTCCATGCGCGCAAGTACGGACCGCGCGGCGTCACGCACCTCGGGGTCCGCCGCGTGCAATCGGAGTGCGCGCGCGGCTTCTACCCGGACGTCGGCCGCCGCATCGCCGAGCAGCGAGGTCAGGGTCGTCATCGCTGCGCCCGCATGTCCGGCCAGCGCCAGTACGGCGTCGGCACGTACGGCGACTGGCGCGTCGTGGCTGGTGGCGATCGCCTGGAGCGTCTCGGAGGCGTGGCTGGTGTGCACGCCTGCCAGCGAACGGATGGCCTCGAGGCGCAGTACCGGCTCGCTGCCGGCGCCCGCAAGGCGTGCAAGGAGTGGCGCGTGCGCCGACGGATCGTCTAGGTGCAGGACCGCCGCGGCGCGAACCGCGGCCGTGCGCGTGTGGTCGGCAACGATTGTCTCGATGAGCCCGGGCGGCAAGGGCCGTGGTATGTCCTTCGAGGCGCGCGCCGACTGACTGCGGTACGCCTGCACGAAGGCAGGCTGCGTGAAGCGGACCGTCTCGACGTAGGTCTCGAAGAGGGTGGGGGAGACAGGAGCAATCGCGAGCGCGCGATCGAGAACCGCCGCGAGCGACGTCATGCCCTCGCGCCCAATCCAGATCAGCGTCATCTGGCGCACGCGCGGATCCGGGTCGGAGAGCAACCGTGCCGCGACAGTCTCACCGCCGGCGTGCCCGGCCCGCTGCAGTGCGACCACGGCGCCCACCCGCACCTCGGCGTTCCCGTCGGCGGTCGCCTGTACGACCCACTCGCGGAGCTCGGGACTGGTCAGCGCCTGCACCGCAGTCGATCGCGTGAAGGGATCGGGAGACATCAGCGCCGTCCGAAGTCGCGCGACGTCGTGCGACGCACGTACACCGTCGAGTTCGTCGTCGGACGCAGCCGCTGCTTCCGGCGCCTCCAGACGACGCGGCGCGCGGACCTCGACGCCGGGCCGCGCTGACAAACGCCAGATGCGCCCGCGACCGTGGTTGGGATACTCGCGCACCACCCAGTCGGTGATGTAGATGGCGCCCTCTCGACCCGTGGCAAAGGCCACCGGTCGAAACTGCGCGTCGCCCTCCACCAGGGGCGTGGTTTCGCCGCGGACCGATGCGCCATGCGGGGCCAGGCGGATGCGGAC
>JALYQN010000485.1 GCA_030855835.1 Actinomycetota bacterium
GATCGAGGCGACGCACGGCGGCGCCGCCGCGGCGGAGGCGACCAAGGCCGCGGAGGCCTTTCTGGCGCCCGTTGCCGGCCTGGACACCGACTACGTAGCGATCACCGACCCCGAGCTCGGCCCCGCGCCGGCCTCCGGACCCGCCCGGCTGTTGCTCGCCGCCCGGCTTGGCGGCACCCGGCTCATCGACAACGCCGAGCTGGTGCTTGGCACCGAGCACGGCTGAGCCGGACGGACATCGTGCTGCTTTGCGTCGATGTGGGTAACAGCCAGACCGCGGTCGGGCTGTTCGAGGGCGAGCGGCTGGTCCGCACCTGGCACGTGGCTACCGAGGAGCGGCGCACGGCCGACGAGTGGGTGGTGCTGCTGCGCGGCCTGCTGCGCGAGGTGCCCGACGCCGTCGGTGCCGAGGAGGGGTTGCAGCGCGCCGGGCTGCCGGTCACCGGGATCGCGGTCTGCTCAACGGTCCCGATGGTGCTGCACGAGATCCGCCAGGTGCTGGAGCGCTCGTTTGCCGCCGTCCCACACCTGGTGGTCGAGACCGGCGTGCGCAGCGGCGTCCCGGTGCACATGGACAACCCCCGCGAGGTCGGCACCGACCGGATCGTGAACGCGCTGGCGGCCTCCACCCTGTTCGGCGGCCCGGCGATCGTCGTCGACGTCGGCACGGCAACCACCTTCGACGTGATCAGCGCCCGCGGGGAGTACGTCGGCGGCGCCATCTCACCGGGCATCGAGATCTCGCTGGAGGCGCTGGCCGCTCGGGGGGCGCAGCTGCGCCGGGTGGAGCTGGCCCGACCGCGGGCGGTGATAGCCAAGAACACCGTGGAGGCCCTGCAGTCCGGCGCGGTGTTCGGGTTCGCCGCTCAGATCGACGGCATCGTCACCCGCATGGTGCACGAGCTGGGCTCGCCGCGCGCCGAGGTGACCGTGGTGGCTACCGGTGGGCTGGCTCCCGTCGTACTGGAGGAGTGCTCACAGGTGGACCGGCACGAACCGGACCTGACCCTCATCGGGCTGCGCCTGGTGTTCGAGCGCAACTGCACCAAAGCCTAGGCCGCACCTCGAAATAGGTTCACCGATTCCGGGCTGCTTCGCGTGGCCGGAGCAATAATGTGGTGCTAGCCTCCAGCCCGCAATCTAAATCTATTCCCTGGAGGGAAATTCATGGCTCAGAAGGTGCATGTTCTCCTGGTCGACGATCTCGACGGCGGCGACGCCGATGAGACGGTCCCGTTCGGTCTTGACGGCGTTTCATACGAGATTGACCTGTCCGCCGCCAATGCGCAGAAGTTGCGCGACGCACTCGCCGCCTATGTCTCCGAGGCCCGCCGAGTCGGTGGGCGCGGCAGCGGTCGGCGTGGTGCCGGCCGGACCGGCCGGTCCGGCCGAGGCGACGTTGACGTCGGTGCGGTCCGCGAGTGGGCCCGGGCCAACGGCCACCAGGTCGCCGACCGCGGCCGGGTGTCTGCGACGGTCATGGCGGCCTACCGCGCGGCGCACTGAGCACCCATACGCGTAGCCCCGTTCGCCACGGGTGAACCGTCGGGGCGGAACAGTCACCGGCGTGGCGGGTGTTGTCACCTGACGCGACTACAGTGTTAAGACAACTCTGTCCGCACAGCGCACCTGGCGCTCGCGGAACGGCGGCGAGGAGTGTTCGATGTTCGAGAGGTTCACCGACCGGGCGCGTCGGGTTGTCGTCCTGGCCCAAGAAGAGGCCCGGATGCTCAGCCACAACTACATCGGCACCGAGCACATCCTGCTCGGGCTGATCCACGAGGGCGAGGGCGTCGCGGCCAAGGCGCTGGAGAGCCTCGGGATCTCGCTGGAAGCAGTCCGGGCCCAGGTCGAGGACATCATCGGCCAGGGCCAGCAGGCTCCCAGTGGGCACATCCCGTTCACGCCGCGGGCCAAGAAGGTGCTGGAGCTGAGCCTGCGCGAGGCGCTGCAGCTGGGGCACAACTACATCGGCACCGAGCACATCCTGCTCGGCCTGATCCGTGAGGGCGAGGGTGTGGCCGCCCAGGTGCTGGTCAAGCTCGGCGCCGATCTCAACCGGGTGCGGCAGCAGGTCATCCAGCTGCTCAGCGGGTACCAGGGCAAGGAGACCGCGAGCGCGGGTGCGCCCAGCGAGGGTGGCGCACCGAGCAGCTCGCTGGTGCTCGACCAGTTCGGGCGCAACCTCACCCAGGCGGCCCGCGAGGGCAAGCTCGACCCGGTGATCGGACGGGAGAAGGAGATCGAGCGGGTCATGCAGGTGCTGTCCCGCCGAACCAAGAACAACCCAGTCCTCATCGGCGAGCCGGGCGTCGGTAAGACGACCATCGTCGAGGGCCTGGCCCAGGACATCGTGCGGGGTGACGTTCCCGAGACGCTCAAGGACAAGCAGATCTACACCCTCGACCTCGGCGCGCTGGTCGCCGGATCCCGCTACCGCGGTGACTTCGAGGAGCGCCTGAAGAAGGTGTTGAAGGAGATCCGCACGCGCGGTGACATCGTGCTGTTCATCGACGAGATCCACACCCTCGTCGGCGCCGGGGCGGCCGAGGGCGCCATCGACGCGGCCAGCATCCTCAAGCCCATGCTTGCGCGTGGGGAGCTCCAGACGATCGGCGCGACCACTCTGGACGAGTACCGCAAGCACCTGGAGAAGGACGCGGCGCTGGAACGGCGCTTCCAGCCGATCCAGGTCGCGGAGCCGTCGATCGCTCACACCATCGAGATGCTCAAGGGCCTGCGTGACCGCTACGAGGCGCACCACCGGGTGACTATTACCGACGAGGCGCTGGTCGGTGCGGCCACTCTCGCCGATCGCTACATCTCCGACCGGTTCCTGCCGGACAAGGCTATCGACCTGATCGACGAGGCGGGCTCGCGGCTGCGGATCCGCCGGATGACCGCGCCGCCCGACCTGCGCGAGTTCGACGACAAGATCGCCGACGTTCGCCGCCGCAAGGAGGGTGCGATCGACGCGCAGGACTTCGAGGCGGCTGCCTCGCTCCGCGACGAGGAGAAGAAGCTGATCCACGCCAAGGCAGAGCGGGAGAAGCAGTGGAAGGCCGGCGACATGGACGTCGTCGCCGAGGTCGACGAGGAGCTCATCGCCGAGGTTCTCGCGACCGCGACCGGCATCCCGATCGTCAAGCTCACCGAGGAGGAGTCCAGCCGACTGCTCAAGATGGAAGACGAGCTGCACAAGCGCGTCATCGGCCAGGACGAGGCGATCAAGGCGCTGTCGCGGGCGATCCGACGGACGCGGGCGGGGCTCAAGGACCCCCGCCGCCCGGGTGGCTCGTTCATCTTCGCCGGACCCTCCGGCGTCGGCAAGACGTGGCTGTCCAAGGCCTTGGCGAACTTCCTGTTCGGCGAGGACGACGCGCTCATCCAGCTCGATATGAGCGAGTTCTCCGAGAAGCACACGGTTTCGCGCTTGTTCGGTTCACCCCCTGGCTACGTCGGCTACGAGGAAGGTGGACAACTCACCGAGAAAGTGCGCCGCAAGCCATTCTCCGTGGTGCTGTTCGACGAGGTGGAGAAGGCCCACCCGGACATCTTCAACTCACTGCTGCAGATCTTGGAGGAAGGTCGGCTTACCGACTCGCAGGGGCGGGTCATCGACTTCAAGAACACCGTCATCATCATGACCACCAACCTCGGCACCCGAGACATCGCCAAGGGCGTCAACCTCGGGTTCTCGCAGGTGGGGGACGCGGCCGGCTCCTACGACCGGATGAAGGCCAAGGTGTCTGAGGAGCTCCGCCAGCATTTCCGGCCCGAGTTCCTCAACCGCGTCGACGAGATGATCGTCTTCCCGGGCCTCACCCAGGACGAGATCATCTCCATGGTCGACATGATGCTGGTGGGGGTCGAGGCGCGCCTGAAGGACAAGGACATGGCGCTGGAGCTGACCACCGAGGCCAAGAAGGTGCTCGCGCAGCGCGGTTTCGACCCGGTGCTCGGCGCACGTCCGTTGCGGCGCACGCTGCAACGAGAGATCGAGGACGTGCTGGCGGAGAAGCTGTTGTACGGCGAGGTCCGGCCCGGTCAGATCGTGGTCGTCGACGTGCAGGGTGAGGGCCCGAACGCGACCTTCAGCTTCGCCGGTCAGGCCAAGGAGGCGCTGCCGGACATCCCGCCGGTGGAAGCTCCGACCGCCTCCGAGTAGCCAGCACCTGCGGGGCGTCCACTGTCAGTGGGCGCCCTGCAGGTTCACCAGCACCACACCCGCGACGATTGCCGTGAGCCCGGCCACCTTCACCGCGTCCACGTCCTCACCGAGCATGGTGACGC
The DNA here is from genome assembly GCA_030855835.1 of Actinomycetota bacterium. Taxonomy (GTDB): domain Bacteria; phylum Actinomycetota; class Actinomycetes; order Propionibacteriales; family Nocardioidaceae; genus JACCVL01. The sequence goes on from JALYQN010000485.1 coordinate 4,294, forward strand.
CGATGACCGCAACCAAAGCGGTGCCGGCCCCTGACCACACCGCGTATGCGATCGAGACCGGCATGGTCTTGACGACGTACGCGAGCAGCCAGATGGATGCGCTGTAACCGCCGATGACGAGCAGCGTCCAGCCTGGCACGGTGAAGCCGCCGGTGCGTGGGAGCAAGGCCGTGGCCACCACCTCGATCACGATAGCCAGGCCCAGGATTGCCCAAGCCGCGAACATGACTTCCTCCAGTTGCTACGGCCAGGTGGCGGGGTGTTTGTAGCAGTCGCTACGTCCGTTAGTGTAGCATCTGCTACAGACCGGGTCGTTCGGAGAGGGTGGGGAGACTGAGCAGGTGGCTGGCGCACCCACGGGCCGCCGCGACGGACTGGCCGAGCAGGCGACCGACTACGTCCTCGACCAGGGTATCGCCGGGCTCAGCCTGCGCCCGCTGGCTGCCGCGCTGGATACCAGTGACCGGATGCTCGTCTATCACTTCGGCACCAAGGACACCCTGGTGGCCGAGGTCATCGAGCGCAGCAGCGGGCGCTCGACGGCGGTGCTGGACTTGCTGCCGGCGGCGCGGAACCCACGCTCGGCCGTGCTGGACCTGGGGCGCGCGTACAACAGTCCTGTCATCGACCAGTGCCTGCGCGTCTACGCGCAGGCGGCAGCCCTAGGGTTGCTGGGCGACGAGCCCTATCTCGGTGCGGCTCGTCGCGCGAACCGCGCCTGGACCCGGGCGGTGACCGCCTACCTGACCCGCACCGGGGTCCCGCCGCGACGGGCGGAACGGATCGGCGAACTGGTCGACGCCACCCTCTTCGGGCTGTGGATCGACCGGCCCGCCGACGAGGCCGCGGTCACCGACCGCGTGGTCCGCGACCTGGCCGACACCGCCCAGCGTCTGTCCGGTCCCTGACCCCGTTCGTCGCTGTCCGGGCAGAGCGAAGGCGTCGGCACCGACTGGT
>JALYQN010000008.1 GCA_030855835.1 Actinomycetota bacterium
CATCCGGCTCGCACAGGCGGAGGGCTTCCGGGTCCGGGTGGCGGCCACCCTGCCGTACGAGCAGAACCATCAGCTGGGCCCGTTCCACACCTTCCTCGACTCACTCGGCGTGGCCCCTGAGGACCAGGTCATCCGGGCGCTGGCCCACCGCGGCGTCGCCGACGAGGGCATCGAGCTGACGCTGGAGTCCCTCATCCCGGAGGTCACGGTCACCGCCGAGGGGATCTACTGGCACCCGGTCGCGGCCGACCACGACGACCAGTTCGTCACCGAGAACATCTTCCCGCTGCGAGACGCCATCGACGAGGTGCGCCGTCGCTTCACCGAGCTCCGGGCGAATGCCACCGCGGCTGCCCAATGGTTCCCCTGCGCCTGAGTTCGATCATCGGCGCCTGGCCCGTTCAGCGCTGCTGCCGCGTCTCGCTGGCCACCATCGCGCCGCATCGAACATTCAGTTGATCTGGCGGGTGCAGGCGAGCTCGACGGCGGCCAGGTAGACGGTGCCGTCGCCGGTCGGGTGCTCGGTGATGTCGGTGCACCACAACCGGTCCGGCTCGTCGACGCGGAACCGCCGCTGCACAAGGTCGCCGTGGACCGCCGGCGCCGGCCGGTTGCGCCGCTTCTTGTGGCGGTGAGCGATGCCGGCGATGCCGACGTGGCGCATCAGCTGGGCAACCCGCTTGCGGCCGCAGCGCACCCCCAGACCGAGGTGCAGCTCGGCGTGCACCCGCCGGCGAGGACTCCCCTGGCGATGGGCTCCCGCCCCAGTCGGGGGGTGACTCCGAAGCCCACTCACTGAGGTGGATGACGGATGGGAATATCCACTATCGCGCACCACGCGGACAGCGAAGGTGACGACCCGGCGAGTCCGTCTACAGGTCGGGGGATGTGCCAGCACACGTTTTTGATGCGCCACGGTTAGCGCCGACGGCATCGGTCGGCTCGCCGCCCGGGGCTGGGCGGCGGCTCTCGCGCGTCGACCGAAACGCCGCCGCGACGTCGCCGTGCTGACCACACGGGAATGAATCGACCTCTGGCTGAGGGAGGTCATGCGCCCCCGCGTGAGCCCGATCCGTTGGCGTTCACGGCTGCGCGGAGCCGGCGGACGGCGTCGCGAAGTCGACTCTTCATGGTCGGAACGGGGATGCCGAGCCGCCTGGCAGCTTCGGTGATGGTCATGCCGTCGTAGTAGACGAAGCTGACGGCCTCGCGCTGTAGATCGGTCAGGCCCGGCAACGCTGCGCGGACGCTGTCACGGTCGGCGAGGATGAGAACCGTCTCCAGCGTGTCGTCGACATCGACAACGGCCGACCGAACGACGACGCGGTCCTCCCGTGAACGACGGGCCGCCGTCCTGCGGATCAGGTCAATCGAGCGGTGCCGGACAATCTGGCCCAGCCAGCTCGTCGCCCGCCCACGGCTCGGGTCGTAGCGGTGCGCGCTGCGCCACGCCTCGAGCAGAACCTCCTGGATGACCTCGTCGGCGTCGTCGGCGTTGCGGAGGATATGCAGGGCGTATGCCCGTAGCCGGGGCCGGACCTCATGGGCGAGGACCTCGAAGCTGGCTTGGTCACCGTTCCCGGCGACGACAAGCAGCACGGCCCACCGTTCGGCCGCCGAAGAGGGAAGGTTGGTGGGTAGCCGGGGCACGGCGGGACCACTGGTGGCAGGCTCCGGCATCGGCACTCAACTCAGGTCAGCGTTCAGCAGGCCGGTCTAGTGCCTACGAATGCCTTCGTTGCCACGGCCACGGCGGCTTGGTGCCGAAAGCGCGTGTGACAGCAGTCAGCACCAGCGGCGAGCCGGAGCGAAGGCGAAACCTAGGTCGCGACCAGCGATTCGCGTTTTCGGCATGCCGCCGTTGCTGCACGCAAGCCCAGCCTCCTTCGCCTCCCCGGCTCCAGCGAGCTCACCGCGTCAGCGGACACACTGGCCAGCTCCGCCTGCTCCTGCCGCGACAGCCCTGCGGCCTCGCGCAGCGTGCGTAGTCGCTGACCTAAGGTCAGCACATCCCCTGCGCGGTCCCGGATAGATGTCGCGCCATCGCCTCAGGACAGAGAAGCCGTCGGGACCGTTCGCAGCTCTCGGACTCGCCCGTGGCTGGCCTCGGTCGACTCCCACGACCCCGCTGTGGAGCATTGATCATGCAGGCACCGGGCTAGCAGGGTCCGCACGTGCCGGCGTCGTAGTCATAGCAGCCGCACTCGAAGTGACCGGGTGAGGTCTCGGTGCAATGGACCTCGACATGGTCGTCTCTGCCCGCCGCAGGACGCTCAGGCTTCAGCCGCGTTGACAGGCGTACGGCCCATGCGAGTCTCGAGAGTGAGCGAGCCCGAGCGCGAGGTCGCGCTACGAGACCGGACCGCGCGCACAGCGAGCGCGGCGGACCAGATCGCCAAGATTGCGGCCGAAGGCGGGCTCACCCACGGCGTGTCGGACATCGGCCACTGCTTGAGGACGAGTTGCCCAGCGCCCGCCACCGAGGGTGTTGCAGGCCGACGCAACATCACCGCCCAGGTGGCCCAAGACATTCTCGCCGCCGCCCAGAACGCGGGCGAGGATCAGGCCTGACCCCTTGCACGGCTCAAGGCCAGGCTTCGACCGATGCGCGGTCTCAGCACAATCCGATCAGCACGGATCCTTACTACCGGCCACGCCTTCGTGCAGAACCTCAGACGCGGCCACTACCACATTGCCACCGACGCACCGGTCCATCGCCGGCTACCGGCGGCGTTCGATGAGCTGGCGCTTGCCATCTGACTCCCCGGCGGGTGATGGTTCAACCAGCCCACCCGATCGCCAACGCAACAGAGCCCCCTGGGGCACCGGTCTGGGCCTGCCCGAGTAGACGAGGTGGCATGGACGTAGCAGAAGCGGTGCGACGACCAGCAC
>JALYQN010000016.1 GCA_030855835.1 Actinomycetota bacterium
GGGCGCTGGCCGATGCCGGTGGGCCACGACCGCCCGGCGCTGCGCTGAGCGACAGCCGTTGACGACGCTGCGCCGCAGGTACGCGACCGCCGAGGCGGGCTCGCGCAACCGCCCCCACCGCCCGTGCAGCGCGACGAAGGCGTCCTGCACCACGTCCTCGGCGGTCCCCTGATCGCGCAGCAGCAGGGCACCCAGGCGTACGAGGGCAGCCCAGTGCTCGGCGTACAGCTGCTCGACCGCCTCGTCCGCGGACGTAGCGGGCCCGAGGTCGCTGTGCACGAGCGCCCCCTCTGCACGGGCGGGTAGGCCCGCGACTGGCCAGTACATTGCCGTCACGCCGATATGACGCGCGAGCCGCCCCTCCGGTTGACAGGAGCGCCGATGCCCCACCACGAGCCCGATCCCGACTGCCTGTTCTGCAAGATCTCCGCGGGGGAGATCGACGCCGACGTCGTGCACGAGTCCGAGCGCACGGTCGCCTTCCGAGACCTCAACCCGCAGGCGCCGACGCACGTGCTGGTGATTCCGCGTGGGCACGCGCCCGACCTGGCGGCGCTGGTGGAGGCCGAGCCCGAGGACGTCGTCGCGATCGGCCGGGCGGTGGCCGACATCGCGCTGAGCGAGGGGCTCGGTGACGGGTATCGGGTGGTCTTCAACACCGGCAGCGGTGCTGGGCAGAGCGTCTGGCACTGTCACGCCCACGTACTGGGTGGCCGGGACCTCGGCTGGCCGCCCGGCTGAGGCGGGCGAGTCGACCGGCTCTGTCAGTGTTCGTCCGGCTGTCGCCGGAAGCCCGTGGACAGCCGAGCGGGGAGCCGTAGCATGGAGGCGTCCGCACCGCCGCCGCACCGCCAGGAGGACTGCCCCGCCTGAGGGGCGCCGATGTCCGAGCACACCACTGAGCAATCTCCGCACCAGCACACCGTGACCGTGCCCGCAAGCGTCCCCATGGTGTCGCTGCTCGGGCCGCACGACGACTTCCTGCGCATCATCGAGCGGGACTTCACCGCCGACATCCACGCCCGGGGCAACACCGTCACCATCACCGGCGACCCGGCCGAGGCGGCGCTTGTCGAGCGGCTTCTGGACGAGCTGGTGACGCTGATCCGCACTGGCCAGGGCCTGTCCAACGAGCTGGTGGAGCGGTCGATCGCCATGCTGCGAGCCGAGACCCAGGAGCGTCCCGCCGACGTCCTCAGTCTCAACATCCTGTCCAACCGCGGGCGCACCATCCGTCCCAAGACGCTGAACCAGAAGCGGTACGTCGACGCGATCGACAAGCACACCGTCGTGTTCGGGATCGGCCCCGCGGGCACCGGCAAGACCTACCTGGCGATGGCCAAGGCGGTACAGGCCCTACAGGCCAAGGAGGTCAACCGGATCCTCCTCACCCGCCCCGCCGTCGAGGCGGGGGAACGGCTCGGGTTCCTGCCGGGCACCCTCAGCGAGAAGATCGACCCCTACCTGCGCCCGCTGTACGACGCGTTGCACGACATGCTCGACCCCGAGTCGATCCCCAAGCTGCTCACCGCCGGGACCATCGAGGTTGCGCCCCTGGCCTACATGCGGGGCCGTAGCCAGCCAGTCCACACCCCGGTGTTGACTCCTGAAGGATTTCGACCGATCGGCAACCTGCGCGTTGGCGACCTGGTCATTGGCTCGGACGGATATCCCACACCGGTGCTGGGCGTCTACCCGCAGGGCTTGAGGGAGGTCTACCGGGTGTCGACGCAGGACGGCGCGTCAACGCTGGCCTGTGCCGAGCACCTGTGGCGGGTGTCGACCTTGGAGGACCGTAGGAGGGGCAGGAACGGACGGGTCGTCGAGACCAGGGACATGATCGGCAAGCTACGGCGTGCACACGCCCGCCGTTTCGAGTTGCCGCTCGTCACCCCCGTCGAGATGGAGCCGCGCGAAGTCCCCATCGACCCTTATGCGCTCGGGCTGCTCTTGGGCGATGGGTGCATCACGTTGACCACGACGCCGAGCTTTGCAACGAGCGACCCGGAGCTCGCGGCCGCCTTGGAATCCGCTCTGCCGGGAATCGAGGTGCAACGCAAGTCAGAGGTGAACTACACGCTGCGGCATCGCTACGGCGGACGCGGTGGCGTCCTCGTGGCCCATCCGGTGACGGTTGCCCTGCGTGAACTCGGACTCGCCGGCAGGCGGTCAACCACCAAGTTTGTGCCCACGTGCTATCTGTCCAACAGCTTGTCTGTCCGCTTGGCTGTGCTCCAGGGACTGCTGGACACCGACGGCGGGCCCGTACACCAAGCCGGGCGCAGCTGTCGGGTGCAGTACTCGACGTGCTCCGACCGGCTTCGCGACGACGTCATCTTCCTGGTCCGGTCACTCGGCGGCGTCGCCTACACCCGGACGCGCAAAGCGGAAGGCCGAGCACCGGGCGGCACCCCCGATCGGCCGGTCTATCACCGGCATGACGCGCATGTGGTGGACATTCGCCTCCCGGCGGGTGTGGTGCCGTTCCGACTCCAGCGCAAGAGGGCACGCTACGACAGCACAGGCGGCGGACGCCCGATGCGGATGATCGACAGCATCCAACCGGCCGGCCAAGCGGATTGTGTGTGCATCTCTGTCGCAGCACAGGACTCGCTCTATGTGACAGAAGACTTCCTCGTCACCCACAACACCCTTAACGACGCCTTCATCATCCTTGACGAGGCGCAGAACACCTCGCCGGAGCAGATGAAGATGTTCCTCACCCGACTCGGCTTCGGCTCCCGGATGGTCGTCACCGGCGACATCACACAAGTCGACCTCCCAGACGGCACCCGGTCCGGGCTGCGCATCGTCCGCGACATCCTGGGAGACGTGCCAGACGTGCACTTCTCGCTGCTCAACGCCGGCGACGTCGTACGACACCGGCTGGTCGGTCGCATCGTCGCCGCCTACGACGTGTACGAGGAGCAGCTGCGGCAGACGTCCGGAGACGGCCACCAGGGGAGGCACGAGACCGGGTATCGGGGCCCGGGTGGCCGATGAGCGTCGAGGTGCTCGACGAGTCGGGCACGGACGTGGACGTCGACGAGCTGGTCCGGCTCGCTCGGTTCGTGCTGGACCGGCTGCGCCTGCACCCGTTGACCGACCTCTGCCTGCGCCTGGTCGACGAGGACACCATCGCCACGCTCAATGCCCGCTGGATGGACACCGACGGCCCGACCGATGTACTGGCGTTTCCCATCGACGAGCTCACTCCCGGGCATGCAGACGGTGACCTCGACGATTTACCCGAGGGGTACCTCGGCGACCTTGCGCTGTGCCCGGCTGTGGCCGCGCGCCAGGCCGACGAGCACGGGCACACCGTGGCGGCCGAGACCCAGTTGCTCACGGTGCACGGAATCTTGCACCTGCTGGGCTA
>JALYQN010000023.1 GCA_030855835.1 Actinomycetota bacterium
CCGCCCTACGACGCGACGATCATCTCGCGCATCAAGGCCGCTGGGCTGCCGATCCTGGGCAAGACCAACATGGACGAGTTCGCGATGGGCTCCTCAAGTGAGCACTCGGCCTACGGCCCCACCCGCAACCCGTGGGACACCGGTCGCATCCCGGGTGGTTCCGGAGGCGGTTCGGCCGCTGCCGTGGCCGCCTTCCAGGCGCCGCTGGCCGTCGGCACCGACACCGGCGGCTCGATCCGCCAGCCCGGTGCGATGACCGGCACGGTCGGTGTCAAGCCGACCTATGGCGGTGTGTCGCGCTACGGCCTCGTCGCGATGGCGAGCAGCCTCGACCAGGCCGGCCCGGTCACCCGTACGGTGCTCGACGCCGCGACCCTGCACGAGCTGCTCGGCGGCCACGACCCGCTGGACTCCACCAGCATCGCCGCGCCGCTGCCCCCGCTTGTCGACGCGGTTCGTGACGCGCACGTGCGTGACCTGCGGATCGGGGTGGTTCGTGAGTTGGGCGGCGAGGGGTACCAGGCCGGGGTGCGGGCCCGCTTCGACGAGGCGCTGACCCTGCTGGCAGACGCGGGCGCCGAGATGGTGGAGGTGTCCTGCCCGCACTTCGAGTATGGGCTGGCGGCTTACTACCTGATCCTGCCGAGCGAGGCGAGCAGCAACCTGGCGCGCTTCGACGCGATGCGGTACGGGCTGCGAGTGGCGCCGGACGGTCCGGGGACGCCAAGCGCGGAGGACGTGATGCTCGCGACCCGCGAGGCGGGGTTCGGCGACGAGGCGAAGCGGCGGATCATCCTCGGCACGTACGCGCTGTCGAGCGGGTACTACGACGCCTACTACGGCTCGGCGCAGAAGGTGCGGACCCTCATCGCCCGCGACTTCGAGCGAGCCTTCGAGCAGGCCGACGTGCTGGTCTCGCCGACCGCGCCGACGACGGCCTTCCGGTTGGGCGAGAAGCTCGACGACCCGTTGGCGATGTACCTCAACGACATCGCCACCATCCCGGCCAACCTGGCCGGCGTACCGGGGCTGTCGCTGCCGAGCGGGCTCGCCGACGAGGACGGCCTGCCGGCCGGCTTCCAGGTGCTCGCACCGGCGACCGCCGACGACCGGTTGTACCGGGTGGGTGGTGCGCTGGAGACGATGCTGCACGACCGTTGGGGCGGTGGGCTGCTCGATCTTGCGCCGGCACTGGCGATGGCCCGGGAGGAGTCGGAGTGATCTCGTACGACGAAGCGGTGGAGCGCTTCGAGCCGGTAATCGGGCTGGAGGTGCACGTCGAGCTGGGCACCGTGTCGAAGATGTTCTGCGGCTGCACCACCACGTTTGGCGCCGAGCCGAACTCTCAGGTGTGCCCCACCTGCCTTGGGCTGCCCGGCTCGCTGCCCGTTGTGAATGGGCAGGCGATCGAGTCCGCGATGCGGATCGGGCTGGCGCTGAACTGCGACATCGCGCCGTGGAGCCGGTTCGCACGCAAGAACTACTTCTACCCGGACATGCCGAAGAACTTCCAGATCTCGCAGTACGACGAGCCGATCGCCGTCGATGGCTGGACCGAGGTGGGACTCGACGGTGGGACGGTGCAGATCGGCATCGAGCGGGCACACCTGGAGGAGGACACCGGCAAGTCGCTGCACGTCGGAGGGTCGACCGGGCGCATTCACGGCGCGAGCCACTCGTTGGTCGACTACAACCGGGCAGGCATCCCCCTGGTGGAGATCGTCACCAGGCCGGTTGTCGGACCGGACGCGCGCTCGCCCGAGGTGGCGCGGATGTACGTCGCCCACCTGCGCGACCTGCTGCTCGCTCTCGGCGTTTCCGACGTGCGGATGGAGCAGGGCTCGCTGCGCTGCGACGCCAACGTGTCGCTGCGCCCTCGTGGGACCGAGCCGTTGGGTACCCGTACCGAGACGAAGAACGTGAACTCGCTGCGGTCGGTCGAGCGGGCGGTGCGGCACGAGGTCTGTCGGCAGGCCGAAGTGCTACTCGCCGGTGGGTCGGTCACCCAGGAGACCCGGCACTGGCACGAGGACACCGGGGTCACGACGCCCGGACGCAGCAAGGAGCAGGCCGAGGACTATCGGTACTTCCCCGAGCCCGACCTGGTGCCGGTGGCGCCGTCGGCGGAGTGGGTCGAGCAGCTGAGGACCACGCTGCCCGAACCCCCCAGCGAGCGGCGAGCTCGACTAGCCGCCGAGTGGGGATTCAGCGAGCTGGAGATGCGTGACACCCTCGGCGCCGGCGCGCTCGATCTGGTGGAGGCGACCGTCGTCTCCGGAGCCTCGCCGCAGGCGGCGCGCAAGTGGTGGCTGTCAGTGCTCGCCCGCACCGCCAACGAGCGGGGGGTCGAGCTGGGTGCGCTGCCGGTGTCGCCGCAGCAGGTGGCGCAGCTGCAGGAGCTGGTCGACGCAGGCAAGGTCAACGATCAGCTCGCCCGTCAGGTGCTCGACGGCGTACTGGCGGGCGAGGGATCGCCGGCCGACGTGGTGGCCAGCCGCGGGCTCGCGGTCGTCAGCGACGAGGGTGCGCTTGCGGCGGCGGTCGACCGGGCGATCGACGCGAATCCGGACGCTGCCGCCAAGGTCCGCGACGGGAAGGTGGCCGCCGTCGGCGCGCTGATCGGCTCGGTGATGAAGGATCTTCGGGGCCAGGCCGACGCCGCCCGCGTCCGAGAGCTGGTGCTCGCCCGCCTCACCTGACCTGGCACCCGCGCTCCTTGCCTCAGGACGCGCCGCTGAGAGTGACGCTTGCACCCTTGTGCACCGGCGTGTCGGACAGAAACGTCACCTTCAGCGGAGCCGGCGCGGGGGGCAGCTCGTCAGCCCAGGGTGAGGCGGATGATGCGGTCGTCGCCCGGCGCAGGATCGCCCCGGCCGTCTGTGTTGGAGG
>JALYQN010000040.1 GCA_030855835.1 Actinomycetota bacterium
TGCCTGCTCCGACGGCCCCGCCGAGGTGCCGGCGCATCCTGTCGCGGCAGCAGCACCGGCTCCGGCGGCGACGCCCAGCAGCCAGCGGCGAGACACGGTGGTGGGCGGCACGGAGCCGACGCTACCCCCGCTAGGGTGACCGAAACCGACTCTGCCGACCGCACAGGGCGACCCGCACGTGCAGTACAACCGAAGAGCCAGGAGGCACCGATGAGCTCGGCGTCCACCGACCACCTGGGGGAGCTGCTGGCCCCGGTCGTCGGCGCGCTCGGTGTCGACCTGGATGCGATCGAGCTCGCTTCCGCCGGCCGCAGGACGGTGCTGCGGGTGGTCGTCGACCGCGACGGCGTGCTCACGTTGGACGACATCGCCGACCTCACCCGCGCCGTGTCCCGGCAGCTCGACGCGAGCGACGCGATGGGCGAGCGGGCGTACACCCTGGAGGTGAGCTCACGGGGTGTGGACCGGCCGCTGACCCTTCCGCGGCACTGGGTGCGCAACGCGGGCCGGCTGGTCCGGGTTCGGCTCGTCCACGGCGGGGAGCTGACCGGGCGGGTCATGACCGCCGACGACGACGGCGTCGCCCTCGACGTCGACGGCAGCGCCCGTCAGGTGGCCTACGCCGAGGTGGACCGGGCCCAGGTGCAGGTCGAGTTCAAGCAGCTGGAGGGCTGAGCCGATGGACATCGACATGACCGCGTTGCGGATGCTGGAGCGGGAGAAGGACCTGCCCTTCGACGTCGTGGTGGAGGCGATCGAGCAGGCGCTGCTGGTGGCCTTCGAGCGCACCGAGGGCGTTGAGCACCACGCGCGGGTGGAGCTGGACCGCAAGACCGGGCATGTCGTGGTCTGGGCTCGCGAGCTGGACGAGGACGGGGCCGTCGCCCGCGAGTGGGACAACACCCCTACCGGCTTCGGCCGCATCGCGGCCACGACCGCCAGGCAGATCATCCTGCAGCGACTACGCGACGCCGAGGACGAGCAGCGCTTCGGTGAGTTCTCCGGTCGCGAGGGTGACCTGGTCTCCGGCGTGGTGCAGCAGGGCCGCAACCCCGACGACGTGCTGGTCGACCTCGGCAAGATCGAGGGGTTGCTGCCGTCGGGGGAGCGGGTGCCGGGGGAGCGCTACGAGCACGGCTCGCGCATCCGATGCCTGGTGGTTAGCGTGCGGCGGCAGCTGCGGGGGCCGCAGGTGATGCTGTCGCGCAGCCACCCGCACCTGGTCAAGAAGCTGTTCGCGCTCGAGGTGCCCGAGATCGCCGACGGCAGCGTGTTGATCGCCGCCATCGCGCGCGAGGCCGGCCACCGCACCAAGCTCGCGGTGCACACGTCCGTCCCGGGTCTGAACGCCAAGGGTGCCTGCATCGGCCCGATGGGGCAACGGGTCCGCAACGTGATGCACGAGTTGCACGGCGAGAAGATCGACATCGTCGACTTCGCCGAGGAACCCGCCGAATTCGTCGCCCACGCCCTGTCACCCGCGCGGGTGTCGTCGGTCGAGGTGGTGGACGCCGAGGCCCGCTCGGCGCGGGTGATCGTGCCCGACTACCAGCTGTCGCTGGCGATCGGCAAGGAAGGCCAGAACGCACGCCTCGCCGCCCGCCTCACCGGCTGGCGCATCGACATCCGCCCCGACGTGCCGGCCGACGCTCAGCCGCTCGCCTCGCCGGGGTCGGCTCCGCTAGACTAAAAGCGATGGCTCGCGTGCGTCCGGGTCCTCACGACCGCGTACGTCGTCAAACGACGCGTACGTGCGTGGGGTGCCGGGAGCGGGTGAGCGTGACCGAGTTGATCCGCCTGGTCGTGGTCGTCGATCACACCGCTGGTGCCACTACTGGTGACACCGAGGTGTTGCTCACGCCCGACCTGCGCAGGTCAGCACCCGGCCGCGGGGCTCATCTGCACCCCACGACCGCGTGCCTCGATCTCGCCGAGCGTCGCCGGGCGTTCGGCCGTGCCCTCCGGGTGGAGGGTGGGGTCGACACCCGGCTCGTCCGGCGGCTGGTGGAAGCACCCGACAGGAAGTGAGCCTCCGCTCATGAGCACTCGATGAAGTCCCCGAGATGACCATGTACGTCTGACGACCGGTCTGCGCCCACGAGGGGGCCGGACCACAAGGGAGAACAGTGCCAAAGGTCCGCGTCCACGAGCTCGCCAAGGAGCTCGGCGTCCCCAGCAAGACCGTGCTGGAGACCCTCAAAGACATGGGTGAGTTCGTCAAGAGCGCCTCCTCGACTGTCGAAGCACCCGTCGTCCGCCGGCTGAACGACCAGTACGGCGACCAGCTCAAGGCCCAGGCCAAGCCGGCCCGCAAGCCGGCGGCGAAACAGGCCGCGGCGGCTCCGGAGACCCCCTCGGTAC
>JALYQN010000046.1 GCA_030855835.1 Actinomycetota bacterium
ACCCCGAAGCGGTGCTGCTCGTCGACGATGACCAGGCCGAGGTCGAAGAAGTCGACCTTGTCCTGCAGCAGGGCGTGGGTGCCGACCACGATCCCGGCCTCCCCGGACGCCGCGTCGAGCATCGCCCGCTTGCGCGCGGCGGCGGACAGCGAGCCGGTGAGCAGCGCGACCCGGGTGCCGAGGTCCGACCCGCCCAGCAGCCCGCGTTCGGCCAGCGGGCCGAGCAGGCTGGTGACGGAGCGGTGGTGCTGCTGGGCAAGCACCTCGGTCGGGGCGAGCAGGGCGGCCTGCCCCCCGCTGTCGACGACCGCGAGCATCGCCCGCAGGGCCACGACGGTCTTGCCCGACCCGACCTCGCCCTGCAGCAGCCGGTGCATCGGATGGCTGCGGGCCAGGTCGGCGGCAACCTGCGAACCGACGCGGCTCTGCCCGTCGGTAAGGGTGAAGGGCAGCCGCTGGTCGAACCGGTCAGCGAGGGCGCCCGGCACCGGCTTGCGTGGCAACGCTGGCAGTCCCTCGAGTCGGTGGCGCCGCCGGGCCAGAACCACCTGCGTGACCAGCGCCTCGTCGTAGCGCAGCCGCGCCCGGGCGCCCTCGTGGTCGGCATCGGTGTAGGGGCGGTGCACCCCGTCCAGCGCGGTACGCAGGTCGACCAGGCCGCGCCGGGCGCGGACCGGCTCCGGCACCGGGTCGTCGATGTCCTCGAGCGAGTCGAGCGCGGTCGAGGTGCACCCGGCGATCTGCCACGAGGTGAGCCGGCCACTGGTCGGATACACCGGGATGATCGGACGGGTCAGCCTGAGGACGTCGCCCGCCCCGTTTTCGGTGACAGTGTCGACTGCCCCGTCGATGGGGATGTCGAGCAGGACGCACTCGGGGTGGAGCAGCTGCGGCCGGCCGTTGAACTCGCCCACCTTGCCGGCGAAAAGACCGAGGGCACCGGGCTTCAAGGCGTTGACGCGCCACGGCTGCTTGAAGAAGACCAGCTGCAGGTCGCCGGTGCCGTCGGTCACCACCACCTCGGTGCGCACCGGTTTGCGCCCCCCGCGTTCCGGGCCCCCCTTGGTGTAGGTGCGGTTGATCGCCGAGCGCACCCGGGCCTGCACGGTGACGTACGCACCCCGGCTGAGCGTGCTGAGGTCGCTCAGGACCCCGCGTTCGTCATAGCGGCGGGGATAGTGCGCGAGGAGCTCACCGACGGTACGCACGTCGAGGGCAGTCAGGAGCCGCTTGGCGTCCTTGCCGACGACGAAATCCAGCCGGGTGTCCAGCCCGACCGCCATCACTCCACCGCCAGCAGCAGCGGGTACCCGGCCTGGCCACCCATGTGCACGGCCACCTCCACCCCGGGCCTGGACGTGACGACCACTCGCTCCAGGTGGGCGACGAGACCATCCGGGACGTCTGCTCCGGGCACGATCGTCAGCAGCTCGCCGGCGCCGCCGAGCAGCTGCTCGGTGACTGCCTCGGCAACGGTGGCCAGGTCGGTGCCGACGACCGCGACGTCGCCGTCCACGACGCCCAGCACGTCGCCTGGCTCGCACGGCCCGGCCGAGGTCAGCACCACCCGGGTCGCCACGGTCACCGCGCCATGGCGGGCATGCCCGGCGGCGGCGGTCATGTGCACCACGTCGTCGTCGAAGCCGCGACCGGGGTCGTGCACGGCGATCGCCGCCAGTCCCTGCACCTGGGCACGAGTGGGGATAACCGCGACCCGTACCCCGCGCTCACGCAGTCGCACCGCCGCCACCTCGGCCGCCGGGACCACGGCGCGGTCATTGGGCAGCAGGACCACGTCAGACCCGGTGTGCGGCACTGCGTCGAGCAGCTCGTGGGTTTCCGGGTGGTGGCCGTCCGCCGTGTTGACGACCACCGCCCCGGCGGCCGCGAACAGCTCGGCCAGCCCGTGCCCGGCGGCGGTGGCCACCACGGTCCGGGTGCCATGGCTGCCGGGCCTGTGGGCGTCTGCGTCGCGGGCGAGATGTGTGACCACCACCCGGTGCGGGCGGCCGACGGCGATGCCGGCCTCGATCGCCTTTCCGGGATCGTCGACGTGCACGTGCACGTTCCACAACCCGTCCCCGCCGACGACCACCAGCGAGTCGCCGAGCGGCGCGAGCGCCGTCCGCAGGTCGGGGACCGCAGCGTCCTCGGTGTCCAGCAGGTACATCACCTCGTACGCCGGCCCCCCGGCCGCCACGTCCGCGGCCGGTGCAATCGGGACCGGAAGCGGGCGGCGCGAACCGCGCCGGTGACCGTCAACCCGACCGGTCAACACCCGCTCGGTGGCGTCCAGGATCACCGTCAGCGCCTGGCCACCCGCATCGACGACGCCGGCCCGGCGGAGCTCGTCCAGCTGGGCGGGCGTGTGGGCCAGCGCCACCTGGGCGGCGGCAGTCGCCGCCCGCAGCACCTCAGGCAGCCGAGC